>CALFLO010000008.1 GCA_937880175.1 uncultured Gluconobacter sp. | reverse complement strand
TGCTGCCACAGAAAATCGATCGCAAAGGACGGATCGGCACCATCTCCGTTCAGAAAGCCTTCCGACGACAGGATCTGAACATTTGCGAGGCCTTCCTCATTTCGGGCCAGAATAACCAGCGGCTCGGACATCGCTCCGGGTTTTGTCGTGCGTGGCGGCAGCGAAATCTGACAGCCGACAATTGGCTGAACACCATTGCTGCGACAGTAAAGCGAGAACTCAAGCGCGCCGAACAGATTGCCACTATCCGTGAGTGCGACGGCTGGCATGCCATTCTTGGCCGCCAGGTTCACGAGTTCCGGAATGCGGATCGCGCCCTGACTCAGGGAATAGGCGGAGTGGTTTCTGAGATGAATGAAATCGGCATGAGACATGCCGCTATTCTATCAGGGACGCGTATCGGATGCAGGGGATTTTAATACACCCTGCTCCAGATCAGCCCTCAGAACGTAACGAGCTTGCCGTCCCGCAACGTCACGGTCCGGTCCATGCGGGCAGCCAATTCTTCATTATGCGTGGCGATCAGTGCCGCCGCGCCCTCTTCGCGCACGACGCGCAGAAGCTCGCCAAACACATGATCGGCCGTACCGATATCGAGATTTCCTGTCGGCTCATCGGCCAGAAGCAGTTTTGGCTGATTGGCCAGTGCACGCGCAATTGCCGTACGCTGCTGCTCGCCACCCGACAGCCGCCCCGGCAGCGAATCAAGACGGTGTGACAGCCCGAAGCGGCCCAGAAGATCCCGTGCCCGCTCCCGTGCCTTGCGTGGGGACACTCCTGCGATCAACTGCGGCAGCATGACATTCTCGCACGCCGTGAACTCGCCCAGCAGGTGATGGAACTGGTACACAAAGCCGATCTGATCGCGCCGGATTGCCGTCCGAACGGCGTCGCTCAAGCCACTGGCCGGGCGATCCGCCACAAAAACCATGCCTGCCGAAGGTGCTTCCAGCAACCCCGCAAGGTGCAGAAGCGTGGACTTCCCGGTCCCGCTTGGCGCTACGAGGGCCACGATCTCCCCTGCCCGAAGTTCGAACTCCGCACCACTGAGGATCTCAAGCGTCTCTTCACCCGAGCGGAAACGGCGCGTCAGCCCCTCAAGACGCAGGGCGCTCGCACCCGTTGTAACTTCATTCATGACGCAGCGCCTCGATCGGATCGGTTCTTGCCGCACGCCAGGAGGGATACAGCGTCGCCAGAAGCGACAGGATCAGCGACATTCCGATCACTTCCCAGACCTGAGACCACACCAGCTTCGCTGGCAGACGCTCCAGAAAATAGACTTCAGGATTGAACAGGTTCGTCCCTGTCAGGGACTGAAGCCACTGGCGAATGCGTTCGATGTTCAGCGCAAAGGCAATCCCCAGCGCCGAGCCTGCAACAGTCCCGACAATACCGACAGACGCACCGCACATGAGAAAAATCCGCATGATCGCCCCGCGGCTCGCTCCAAGCGTCCGGAGCACGGCGATATCCCGTGTCTTGTCCTTGACCATCATGATGAGCGAGGAAATCACATTAAACGCCGCCACGAGAATGATCAGCGTCAGGATCAGGAACATGACGTTCTGCTCGACCGTCACCGCATCCAGAAAACCGTTCGCGCTCTGCGTCCAGTCCAGCACCCGCAGGCGGGGATCTTCCAGACGTGCGGCAATGGCCTTGCGCGTCGGCTGCACATTGGAGGGATCGGCCGTCGAAACCTGAATGAGCGACACGGCAGACGTCCCGAGCATCAGGAACTTCTGCGCGGCAGGCAGCGGCATCAGGACGATGCTGGAATTATAATCGTTCCAGTTGGCATCAAAAATGACGGCCACATGATAGGTCTTGACCCGCGGCAGCGTCCCGAACGGCGGCGCCTGCCCGTCCGGAGACAGCAGCGTGATCGGAGAGCCGATCGTCAGCCCGGCCCGGTCAGCCATCGTGGTGCCGATCGCAACTGCATTCTCGCCGGTAAAGTCATTCAGACTTCCGGCGATGATCCCGCTGCTCAGCGCCGTCCAGTCCCGGAGAGACTGCTGGGACACGCCCTGCATTTCCGCCCCCGAAGAGAACCGCCCCGCCTCCACCAGCACAGTCCCCTGCGCCATTGGAATGACGGATTTTACGCCGGGAACCTGCCGGATCGCCGCCACGTCATTTTCGTAAGCCTCAATGGGACGCCCGTAGCCGTACACGGTCAGATCACCGTGCAACCCGAGGATGCGCCCCATCAGATCGGCCTTGAATCCGTTCATCACCGACATAACGATGATGAGCGTCGCCACTCCAAGCGCAATCCCGATCAGGGAAAATATGGCAATGATCGAGGCGAAACGTTCGCCACGGCGGGCGCGGAGATAGCGCCCCGCCACCATGCGCTCAAAGCGGCCGAACATCAGGCGGCTCCGATTTTCGCCAGAGCATCCTCGACCGACAGCTCAAACCGCTCGCCCGTGGCGCGCTGCTTGAGTTCGACTTTGCCTTCCTTGGCTCCGCGCGGCCCAACGATGATCTGCCAGGGATGCCCCATCAGATCCGCATCGTTGAACTTCACGCCTGCACGCTCGGAACGGTCGTCGTACAGCATGTTTTCCGGGTCAGTCCCGTAGATGCGGTCACAGATCGCATCGCAGGCTTCGTCACCCTGACGGAGGTTCAGGATCGCGGCCCGGTAAGGAGCCACGGATGCGGGCCAGATAATGCCCGCGTCATCATGCGAGGCCTCAATGATCGCACCGACGAGACGCGACACGCCAACACCGTAAGATCCCATGTGCGGATGGAACGGCGCACCATCCGGACCACTCACTTCGATCCCCATGGACGCGGTATATTTCGTCCCGAAATAGAAGATGTGGCCGACCTCGATACCACGGCCTTCGCGCTTGCGCTCGTCCGGAACCTTGGCCCACTCGGCCTCGTCGTGCTTCTCATCCGTGGCCGCATAATGATCGGTGACGGTCGAGAAGAACGTGGCAAGGCTCTCGGCGTCATCACAATCGACCGGACGGCTCAGCCAGTCCTGCTCTTCAAGCGCTGCGTCGAAAAACACGCCGCTCTCACCCGTCGGGGCAAGCACCAGGAACTCGTGGCTCAGATCCCCGCCGATCGGGCCGGTATCGGCGACCATCGGCACGGCCCGCACACCCAGACGCTGGAAGATGCGCAGATAGGAGAGCATCATCCGGCGATAGCTGGCAACCGCACCTTCATAAGACGCATCGAAGGAATACGCGTCCTTCATCAGGAACTCACGCCCGCGCATCACACCGAAACGGGGACGCACCTCGTCACGGAACTTCCACTGGATGTGGTAGAGCGCCTTGGGCAGTTCCTTGTAGGACTTCACGGATGATCCGAAGATATCCGTGATCATTTCCTCGTTCGTCGGCCCGTAGAGCAGATCACGGCCATGACGATCCTGAATCCGAAGCATTTCCGGACCATAAGCGTCATAACGCCCCGACCGGCGCCACAGCTCCGCCGACTGAAGCGTCGGCATCAGGACTTCCTGTGCCCCGATGGCGTCCTGCTCTTCACGAACGATCTGCTCGATATTGCGCAGAACCCGCAGCCCGGCCGGCAGCCAGGCATAAATGCCCGAAGAGGTCTGGCGCACAAGGCCGGCCCGCAGCATCAGGCGATGAGACGCAATCTGCGCCTCGGCCGGAACTTCCTTCAGCGTCGGCTGGAAGGCTTTCGTCAAACGCATGTGTATTTCTCTCAGACGCGCAGCAGGTGGACATCAACGAGCGGACGCTTCTGAAGCTTACGCCCCAGAGCACGGCGCAGGGCCGTCTTGGCCGCATCCCGGAACGCTGCATCGTCCTGACGCAGTTCATCGGGGATCTGGTCGATGGAATCAGCGAACTCTTCCTGGATCCGGATGCTTTCCGGATCGTCCGATTCCAGCAGGCCCGGCGCGCTGATCTTCGGATCGCCGATGACATAGCCTTCGTCATCGACGGCAAAGCTTGCCAGCACGATCCCGTTAAACAGCATCTTGCGACGTGCCGCGAGAACACCACCCGTCATTGGCAGCAGACGACCACCGTCCAGCGCCAGACGCCCGGTCGGTGCGGTATCCACGACCTTCACTTCGCCCGGAAACAGGTTCAGGATATCGCCATCTTCCAGCAGGATCGGCTCCGAACCCATCTCGTGCGCCAGCGCGGCATGGGCTGTCAGGTGACGCCATTCGCCATGGGTCGGGATGCTGTATTTCGGACGGACGATCCGGTACAGCGTGCGAATGTCTTCGCTGGTCGCATGACCCGACGTGTGGACTTTCGCGTCCTTGTCCGTCAGGACCGTCACGCCACGACGCGACAGGTTGTCCTGCACGGCCATGACGGCCTGCTCGTTGCCCGGGATCATCCGCGAGCTGTAAATCACCGTATCCCCCTCACCGAGGGCGATGTTCGGATGCGTGTCCGAAGCAATCCGGGACAGGGCCGAGCGCGGCTCGCCCTGACTGCCTGTGATGATCATCAGCAGGTTGTCGTCGTCCACGTCCCGCGCATCCTGCTCGGTCAGGAACGGCGGCAGATCCTTGAAATATCCGCACTCGCGTGCTGCCGTCTCAAGATTGCGCAGCGAACGACCGACAATCATGACCACACGACCCGAGGCCTGGGCCGCTTTCGCGATGCTCTCGACACGCGCCACGTTACTGGCAAAGCACGTCACGGCAATCCGGCCTTCCAGCCCCGCGATCAGCTCCGTCAGGCCCGTGCGCACATCGGCTTCGGATTCCGACTTACCCGGCTTGAGCACATTCGTGCTGTCACCGACCATGGCCAGAACGCCCTCGTCGCCGAGCTTGCCGAACGTCTCGAGATCCGTCACCGGACCAACCAGCGGGTTCTCGTCGAGCTTCCAGTCACCCGTATGCACGATCAGACCATGTGGCGTCCGCAGGGCCACGGCCTGCGCCTCGGCTACTGAATGCGTTACGGAAACGAACTGAAGATCGAACGGCCCCACTTCAAAACGCGAAGCCGGGCGGATGACGTGGATCTTCACCTGATTGTTCAGATGCGCTTCCTGCAGCTTGCGTCGCAGAACGGCAGCAGCAAACGGCGTGGCGTAGACCGGGCAACGCAGATACGGCCACAGATGCGCCACCGCACCCAGATGATCCTCATGCGCATGCGTGATCACCAGACCGCAAAGGTCCCGCGCACGATCCGCGATGAAGGTCGGGTCCGGCATCAGCACTTCAGCTTCAGGCGTATCGTTGCCCGAGAACCCGATGCCGCAGTCGATGGCAAGCCAGGTATCGTGGCCATTCTTCGTCAGGCAGTAGAGATTGAAATTCATGCCGATCTCGCCCGTCCCGCCCAAGGGCAGGAAGGACAGACCGTCCGGTTTTTCTGTCATGATGTTTCCTTGCAGTTATGACACATAATAAGAGTGATATTCATTGCCCGACGCCCTGTAAGCGTTCGGGGGAATAGGAAAGCGGCGGACCCGTATTGCGGTCCGCCAGAAGGCGCAAACCATCCAGCGTCAGATCGGGCGCCAGCACATCGAAAAGCGGCGTTCCCTCAGAGAACAGCGGAGCCAGACCGCCTGTTGCGATCACAGTCGGCGTTGCGTCCATTTCATCGGAAATACGGCGGATCAGTCCCTCAACGAGGCCCACATAACCCCAGAACAGCCCCGAGCGCATGGCCACGCTCGTATTGCGGCCAATCGCGGTTGTGGGACGACCAATGCTCATCCGCGGCAGGCGTGCTGCGGCGCGGTGCAGCGCATCGATCGACAGGTTCACACCCGGTGCAATCGCGCCGCCACAGAACTGTCCTGCACTGTTGACGACATCGAAGGTCGTCGCGGTTCCGAAATCGACAACGATCAGGGGCGCGCCAAAAAGCTCACGTCCCGCAAGACCATTCAGACGACGGTCCGCACCAAGTTCATTCGGATTATCGACAAGAACATCAATGCCCCAGTCCAGCCTTGCATTGGCGACAAGAGGTACGACATCCAGCCATTCGCGACAGAAACGGCGCAGTTCATAGAGCGCCACAGGCACGACGGTCCCGATGATGGCGCGCGTGATGCCCTTGGCATCCAGACCCAGCCGATCGAAAAGTGTCAGAAGCCAGGCTGCATATTCGTCCGCTGTCCGTGCTTCATTCGTCGAGATACGCCACTGCCCCAGCCACGACTCTCCATCGTGTACAGCGAACACGATGTTGGTGTTTCCAGCATCAATGACGAGAAGCACGTTGCGGTCCGGTCCTTCAGTCCAGCAGGATATCGCCGGTTACAACCGGAATGGTTTCACCGTGAGGCAAGGCAAGCAGCAGGCGTCCCTGCGCATCGAGCCCTGAAAATGAACCTGTAATATAGGTTTCACAACGCTGAACCGCAAGCGGGGAGCCAACCGGGTGCGCCCGCGCAAGCCACGCAGCCCGGACTGGCGCGAACCCTTCACGCTCCTGAAGCGCGGTCCACTGCTCGATCCGTGCCACGAGCACCTTTCCGAAAGCTTTCGCAGAGGGCGGATCAGTGGCTTCACCCAAGGCAGCCAGAAGACGCCCGGGGATTTCAGGCGCCTGCTTCAGATTGGCACCGATTCCCACAACGACCCAGGGACTGTTCTGCGGGCCACCCGTCTCGATCAGCACCCCCGCCATCTTCCGCCCGTCCATCAGAAGATCGTTGGGCCATTTCAGCATGAAGCGCGACGGCCCTGTGACAGCCGGACAGAAATGCGTTGCGGTCTCGAAAAGGGCAATCGCGACCACGAATGGAAGGGCCGCTATGAAGGCTGTGGGATCAGCCGGACGAAACAGCAGCGAGATGGCAAGATTGCCACCCGGATCGCTCCAGGTCCGTCCACGCGTGCCGCGCCCTGATGTCTGGGAAAAGGCCTGAATGGCCAGATGTCCGGGTTCGCCTGCTTCGGCTCTGGTTTTGCACAGATCGGAAGTGGACCCGAGCGTTTCGTGATATTCGAAACGCCAGTTCATGACAGCATGATGTTCTTTATGGTGGGCGATGACGGGATTGAACCGCCGACCCTCTCGGTGTAAACGAGACGCTCTACCGCTGAGCTAATCGCCCTCAGACTGTGTATGCGGTCTATATACACGGTCCCGGATGGCGGTAAAGCCACCCGAAACCGTTTTGTGAGCTTTTTCAGCTCACGGCGTCCTTCAGACCCTTGCCCGGCTTGAAGCGGACAGAGGTGGATGCCGGAATGTCGATCTCTTCGCCCGTACGCGGGTTGCGGCCCTTGGCGGCCTTACGCGTAGCAGTCACGAAGCTGCCGAAACCGACGAGGCGGACTTCCTGCTTCTTGGCAAGCGTCGCTTCGATCGTGCTGAACACCGCATCGACAACTTCGCTGGCCTTGGCCTTCGGAAGATCGGCAGCGTCTGCAACGGCGGCGATCAGTTCCTGCTTGTTGAGGGGCTTCTCCATGATGTGCCTTTCTGGTGTTAGAGCGCCTGAGCCGGGCTCTGGTGAGTCCCTTCTGGCTCAGGCGCCTTGTTCGATCTGCGGCCGCACTATGAAGCGGATTTTGCCCGCGTCAACTGCTAGAATCGCAGAAGCGTGTCAGTGTCAGTGTGGAAGTGCCTGCGGAGCCGCCTTATCCACCGTTATTTCACCCATCGGATCGACATTTTCATCCCATTCGATGGCTTCCGGCATACGAGTCAGGGCGATCTTGAGCACCTCGTCCACATGGCTCACGGGAATGATCTTGAGCGCGTGACGGACATTGTCCGGCACTTCCGCAAGATCCTTCTCGTTGTCCTTGGGAATCAGCACCGTCTTGATGCCAGCGCGCAGAGCCGCCAGCAGCTTCTCCTTGAGCCCCCCGATCTCCAGAACACGCCCACGCAGGGTAATCTCACCCGTCATGGCCACATCCTTGCGGATGGGAATCTGGGTCATGATGCTCACCAGAGACGTCGCAAGCGCAATACCGGCGGATGGGCCATCCTTGGGCGTCGCCCCTTCGGGAAGATGGATATGGATGTCCCGCTTCTCGAAGAGCGGCGGACGGATCCCGAAATCCTGCGCCCGGGAGCGGACATAGGACAGCGCGGCCGAGATGCTTTCCTGCATGACTTCGCCGAGCTTGCCGGTCTGCTTGACCTGCCCCTTGCCCGGAACCATCACGCTCTCGATCGTCAGGATCTCACCGCCGACCTGTGTCCAGGCCAGACCCGTCACCACGCCGACCATATCTTCCGTCTCGGTCTCACCATGACGGAAGCGACGGATACCCGCATATTTTTCAAGGTTTTCCGGCGTGATCTCAACGTGCTTCACGCCCGTCGTGATGATTTCCTTGACCGTCTTGCGCGCGAGCTTGGCCAGTTCACGCTCAAGATTACGGACACCCGCCTCACGGGTATAGGCCCGGATCAGTTCGCGGATCGTGTCGTCCGTAACGGTCCACTCATCCGGCTTGAGATTATGGGCTTCCGCCTGCTTGCCCAGAAGATGGCGGCGCGCAATCTGCACCTTTTCGTCTTCTGTGTAGCCCGACAGATTGATGATCTCCATGCGGTCCAGCAGCGGCTGGGGCATGTTGAGGCTGTTGGCGGTCGTGACAAACATCACATCTGACAGATCATAATCCACTTCCAGATAATGATCGGCGAAAGTAGCGTTCTGCTCCGGGTCCAGCACTTCGAGCAGCGCAGACGACGGATCACCGCGCCAGTCGGCCCCGAGCTTGTCGATCTCATCAAGCAGGAACAGCGGGTTGGATGTCCGCGCTTTTTTCATGCCCTGAATGATCTTGCCCGGCATGGAGCCGATATAAGTCCGGCGGTGGCCACGGATTTCGGACTCATCGCGCACACCGCCCAGCGACATGCGGATGTAATTCCGGCCTGTAGCCTTGGCGATGGAGCGCGCCAGAGAGGTCTTGCCCACGCCCGGAGGCCCGACAAGGCACAGGATCGGCCCCTTGAGCTTCTGCGAGCGCGTCTGCACAGCCAGATACTCAAGGATCCGCTCCTTGACCTTTTCCAGACCGTAATGCTCGGCTTCAAGAACATCCTCGGCCTGCTGGAACTCGCGCGTGATCTTGGAGCGCTTCTTCCAGGGGATACCCAGCAGCCAATCGAGATAGTTGCGCACAACCGTGCTCTCGGCCGACATCGGGCTCATGCCACGCAGTTTCTTCAGCTCGGCATGGGCCTTTTCCTTAGCCTCACGGCTTAGGCGGGTCTTGTTGATCTTCTCTTCAAGCTCGGAGTTCTCGTCCTTGCCGTCTTCGCCCTCACCAAGCTCCTTCTGGATCGCCTTGAGCTGCTCGTTGAGGTAGTACTCGCGCTGGGTCTTCTCCATCTGCCGCTTCACGCGGTTACGGATGCGCTTTTCGACCTGAAGGACGCCGATTTCCGTCTCGATATGGGCAAAGACCTGCTCCAGACGACGGGCCGCCGATGCTGTCTCCAGGATTTCCTGTTTTTCGGAAATCTTGAGGTTCAGATGGCTCGCAATCGTATCGGCAAGCTTGGAAATACCCTCGATCTGGTTGATCGAGACCATGACCTCCGGCGGGATCTTCTTGTTGAGCTTGATATACTGCTCGAACTGCGAAACCGTCGAACGGCTCAGCGCCTCGATTTCGCTTCCCGGAGCGGCATCCACGGCCTCTTCAGGAATTTCCTCGATCTCGGCCTCAAAATGGCCGTCCACATCGAACAGGCGCGTGATATGCACACGACGCGTTCCCTCGACCAGAACCTTCACGGTCCCGTCCGGCAGCTTCAGCAACTGGAGGATCGTCGAAACGGTACCGTAGCGGTAGATGTCGTCTACCGACGGGTCGTCCAGCGAGACATCTTTCTGCGCGACAAGCAGGATCTGCTTGCTTTCGCGCGTCACGGTCTCCAGCGCCTTCACCGACTTCTCACGCCCGACGAACAGCGGCACGATCATATGCGGGAACACAACGATGTTGCGCAGCGGCAGAACGGCCATTACGTCATGACGCACAGGCTCCTGCACGGTCTCGACAACCGGTGCGGCGGCAGCTTTGCGCGGCTTGCGGGCAGCTTTTTTCGGAGCCGCAACGGGCTTCTCGGCGACGGCAACGTCATCCGTTTTCTTCGTGCGGCGGCGGGTTTTCGGCTTGGTATCGTCAGTCATTCACTTGATCTCCAGAGGGACGATCTTGCGGTGCTGACCTGCCTGGCAGCGCCAGCACCGCATTTCTTTCATGCTTGAACGGCATGAATTCGGACAACCTCAGTCAGTTATGTCGAAAGCCGATAGGCCCGGCACAAGAGCCGGGACCATTTTTACGCAGACTGTTCGGCGGGTTCGGACTTGCCTTTCCCATAGACATAGACTGGCTGGGCCTTGCTTTCCGCCACTTCCCGATTGATGACGACCTCTTCGACGCCTTCAAGACCGGGAAGATCAAACATCGTGCCAAGCAGGATGTTTTCCAGGATCGACCGCAGACCACGCGCACCGGTCTTGCGTTCGATCGCGCGCTTGGCGATGGCAGCCAGCGCATCTTCCGTGAAGGTCAGCTTGACGCCTTCCATTTCGAAAAGACGGCCATACTGCTTGACCAGCGCGTTCTTGGGCTTGCTGAGGATCTGGATCAGGGCCGACTCATCCAGATCGTTCAGCGCCGCGATGACCGGCAGACGCCCGATGAATTCGGGGATAAGACCGAATTTCAGCAGATCTTCCGGCTCCACACTCTGAAGGATCGCACCCAGACGGCGCTCATCATCCGAGCGGACATCCGCGCCGAAGCCGATGCCCGACCCCTTGCCACGCGCCGAGATGATCTTGTCCAGACCCGAGAATGCGCCACCGCAGATGAAGAGCATATTGGTCGTATCGACCTGCAGGAACTCCTGCTGCGGATGCTTGCGACCACCCTGCGGCGGTACGGAGGCAACGGTGCCTTCCATGAGCTTCAGGAGGGCCTGCTGCACACCTTCGCCCGAGACATCGCGCGTGATGGACGGATTGTCGGACTTGCGGGAAATCTTGTCGATTTCATCGATATAGACGATACCGCGCTGCGCCCGATCCACGTTGTAGTCAGCGGACTGAAGCAGCTTGAGAATGATGTTTTCCACGTCTTCACCGACATAGCCGGCTTCGGTCAGGGTCGTGGCATCGGCCATCGTGAAGGGAACGTCCAGGATCCGCGCCAGCGTCTGGGCGAGCAGGGTCTTGCCCGAACCCGTCGGACCGATCAGTAGGATGTTGGACTTCGCGATCTCGATGTCGCTGCTTTTCGCAACATGGGCGAGACGCTTGTAGTGGTTGTGAACAGCCACGGAGAGCGCACGCTTGGCCTCGAACTGACCGATCACGTAATCGTCAAGAACCTTGCAGATTTCCTTGGGGGTCGGAACACCGTCGCGGGACTTCACGAGATGGGTCTTGTGCTCTTCACGGATGATATCCATGCAGAGTTCGACACACTCATCGCAGATGAAGACCGTGGGGCCAGCAATCAGTTTGCGGACTTCGTGCTGGGATTTCCCACAGAACGAGCAATACAGGGTGTTCTTGGAATCGCCGGATTTGTTGCTCATTGCTGTTCCCTTTCCCTTGCGCACGACCTGACCACATTCACGCAGCAGACATGCGAAAGAACTTTAACTTTAGGCCGAGGTCAGAGCCTTCGGCAACCCCGGAGCCAAAAAGCCCCAAGACACGAAAAGCGGCATATCGGGATGCCGCTTTTCGATTTCAGGAGGCGCACAGGGCTCCCCCATTCAGGAGACGTCTTAACTCGGGTCAGGCGTGGTCTCGTGCGGGTTGCGCTCGACAACCTTGTCGATGAGGCCGAATTCGCGGGCCTCATTGGCCGAGAGGTAGCTGTCACGCTCGAGCTTCTGCTCGATCTGTTCCAGCGTCTGGCCGGTATGCTCGCGGTAAATCTCGTTCAGCCGCTGACGGATGATGAGAATTTCGCGGGCCTGGATTTCAATGTCCGAAGCCTGTCCCTGAGCGCCACCGGAAGGCTGGTGAACCATCACGCGGGCATTCGGAAGGGCGTAACGATGCCCCTTCTCGCCACCTGCCAGAAGCAGGGAACCCATGGACGCGGCCTGACCGATGCAGACCGTACTGACCGGGCAGCGGATGTACTGCATGGTGTCATAGATGGCGAGGCCAGCGGAAACGACACCGCCAGGGCTGTTGATGTAGAACGAGATTTCCTTGGTGGGATTCACGCTCTCCAGATAAAGGAGCTGCGCGCAGATCAGGGACGAGACCTGATCGTAGACAGGTCCGGTCAGGAAAATGATGCGCTCCTGAAGGAGACGCGAAAAGATGTCGAAAGAGCGCTCTCCGCGGGCAGTCTGCTCGACCACCATCGGCACCAGAGAGTTGCTGAACACCTCGAGGGGATCACGATCCCGAATGGCCATGCTGTCTGTTCCTCAATGCCCGATGGGCTTTCTTCTGCTCCCTAACATGGACCCGACATGTCGTTCCGTCAAAGGGAGCAGGCAGGAAAAAACGGGCACCCCGAAGAGTGCCCGCTGGATCCCGCGCCGAAAGATCAGAGTTCGGCGGGCGGGATTTCGGCCAGTTCTTCCGGCGTCACGTCCTTGTCGGTGACGTCGGCCAGCTCGATCAGGTAATCGACGACCTTGTTTTCCAGGATCGGGCCACGGAGCCCTTCAACAGCCTGCGGGTTCTTGGAGAAGAACTCGAAAACCATCTGTTCCTGACCCGGATAACGCTGGGCTTCCTGCTGCATCGCACCAAGGAGTTCCTCGCGGGAGACCTGGATTTCCTGCTTGCGGCCGATTTCGGCCAGCAGCAGACCCAGCTTCACGCGACGCTCTGCGATACGATGGTAGTCGGCCTTGAGCGTCTCTTCGTCCTTGCCAGCATCTTCCTCGTCCAGACGACCGGCCTTGCGGTCTTCCTCGACGCGGGACCAGATCTGGTTGAACTCGGCGTCAACCATGCTGGCCGGTGCTTCGAAGTCCGTCTTCTCCGACAGGGCGTCCAGAAGGTCGCGCTTCATGCGCAGACGCGAAAGCTGCTGGTATTCACCCTCAGCCTGCTCGGTGATGATCTTGCGGATCTGCTCGAGGTTCTCGAAACCGATCGTCTTGGCAAGCTCGTCATCGATGGCCGGATCAACGGCCTTCTTCAGGGACTTCGCCTTGATGTCGAAGGTCACGGCCTTGCCGGCCAGCTCTTCGGCCTGATAGTCGGCGGGGAACGTCACGTTGATGACGCGCTCTTCGCCAGCCTTCATGCCTTCCATCTGCTCGGCGAAGCCGGGGATGAAGCCTTCGCCGCCGATTTCGACGTTCACATCGTCAGCCGTACCACCGTCGAACGGCGTACCGTCCAGCTTGCCCACGAAATCAACGCAGACGACATCACCCTTGGCGGCCGGACGGTCTTCCTCGATCGTCTCGAACTTGCGGCTGCGACGGGCCACGTCGTTCAGGGCCTTCTCAACGGTCTCTTCGCTGACCTTCGCACCCAGGCGCGTCAGCTTGAGGCCGGACAGGTCCGGAACGGTGATTTCCGGCAGGACTTCGGTCTCAATCTTGAACTCGAGATCCTTGCCGTCTTCGATGGCAGACGTCACTTCGACCTTCGGCTGCATGGCCGGGCGGACCTTCTGCTCTTCGAACAGCTTGGTCGTGGCGTCGTTGATGACTTCTTCAAGCAGTTCCGCATTCACGGAATCGCTGTAACGCTGCTTGACGAGGGAGGCCGGCACCTTGCCCGGACGGAAGCCCGGAAGCTTGATCGTCTTGGCGACTTCGGCGAGTCGTGCATCGCGGCGGGCCTGCAGGTCCGCAGACGGGACAACGACGGTGAAGGCGCGCTTAAGTCCTTCGTTGAGCGTGGGCGTAACCTGCATGAGCCAGGCGATCCTCTCGGTCGGTAGGTTGGTCAAATCTCTTTCTCGGGAAGCCGGGCTTGGTGCGGGCGGAGGGACTTGAACCCCCACGACTTGCGCCACCAGAACCTAAATCTGGCGTGTCTACCAATTTCACCACGCCCGCAACGCTCGGCTTCCAGGCTCGTGTTACCGAACCTCGGAAGCGCGGCCTTTAGCGCATGAAACGAGACTTCACAACAGGGAGCCGGTCGCCTTTTTGCGTCCCGCGTCCCGGGCGAGACGCGTGGCAGTCGCCCGCGCAGGCCCCAGAGGCAGATCCAGATCCTCGGCCACAGGCCAGCCACCATGAGCTTTCCCGGCCTCAATTCCGGCTTCGCCATGCAGCCAGACACCCGCGCAACACCCTTCCCAGACATCCA
Organism: uncultured Gluconobacter sp.; assembly: GCA_937880175.1. Taxonomy (GTDB): domain Bacteria; phylum Pseudomonadota; class Alphaproteobacteria; order Acetobacterales; family Acetobacteraceae; genus Gluconobacter. The sequence continues at coordinate 38,841 of CALFLO010000008.1, read as the reverse complement.
TTCCGGCCGCGAGCAACGCCCCGATCACCCCAGTCAGGGTATCCCCTGAGCCCGCCGTCGCCAGTGCGGAAGACGCATGTGTATTGATGGCAAGGCGACCATCCGGAGCGGCGATGATGGTGTCAGGCCCCTTCATAACGACAACAGCGTTGATGCGCTTTGCTGCCGCCAGCGCCGCATCCAGACGACTGCCTTCGACGGGCCCGAAGAGTTTCCGGAACTCGCCGATATGGGGCGTGACGGCAGCAACCCCTTTCAGGCGGGACAGGTCCTGCGCCCCCCATGTCAGCGCACCGGCATCCGCAAGGACCGTGCGCCCGGCCCTGAGAAGCTGCGGGAGGGTCCGGGCCACTTCGTCTTCAGTCAGGCCTGGCCCACAGATCCAGACCTTGCGACGCGCATCTTCCAGCAGTTCGGAAAGCGGCGCGTCATCTACGATCAACCCGGGATCGCCGAGTCGGTAGGCAGGAGCCCCCTCACCTGCCGAGATCCGTACGAGACCGGCCCCGCTCCGTCGCGCCGCCCGGGCCGAAAGACGCGTCGCACCAGGCATTTCAGCCCCACCACACAGGCTGACGACGCCCCGGCGATATTTATAGTCCCCGTCGCCCGACACCGGCAGACTCCACAAACCGGGCTCATTATGCTGCACGGCCGGGTTAATACCGTCCCAGGCCGCGTCAGGCATGCCAATATCGGCGCAGATGACCTCCCCGCACAGATCGGAACCGGGCTGCAGAACATGCCCGGGGCGCGGACGGACGAAGGTGACCGTCATGACGCAGTCACGGGCCCTACCGAGGATCTCACCGGAAGCTCCGGCCACACCGCTGGGGACGTCAATGGCCACCACCTCGCGGGCGGCGGCAAGAACAGAGGCTACATCCTCCGCAACAGGGCGCTTCAGCCCCGAACCGAAGACCGCATCCACGACCAGATCGGCAGAAGCCATCTCTTCAGCCACAAAAGGCACTGTAGGATCGGTCCATCGGGCTGCCATTTCGGCGGCGGGCGTCCCGGGTTGGCGGGCAGCAAGAGCGGCGACACGGACCGGCCATCCCCATCGCGCAAGATTACAGGCCACGACATAGCCATCCCCGCCGTTATTCCCCGGCCCGCAGGCGACAGTGACGCGACGCGGCGAAAAGCGGTTGCGGATGATACGGGCCACGGCCCATCCGGCATTTTCCATCAGACGGGTGGATGGAAGAATGGCGGCTGCGGCATGATCCATGCGGTCGCTCTCTTGCGGAAGCAGCAATGCAAAAGGATGGTTCGTCATATCGCTCGGCATTTCGGGGATCTCCTGCTGGTCTCATGACAGAAAGCATGGCGGGCTTCTGCGTTGCCTCCATCCGGAATCCGTCAATTCGGGTTCCCTCTGGCGCTGAAGGGGCTGCGTCGGGTATTCAGGAAAATGCTCTGGGAATGTTCTTCCCCCCTTTTCCCAATTTCAACCATGACGAGGATCAATGACAGGATCGATCATCTGGAGCCTCGTGCTCGCAATTCATGTGCTGTGCATGACTTATTGGGTCGGCGGATCGATCTATTCGACGCTGGTCGTGCGCTCCACGGTTGGACTGCTGGATCCGGGGCCGCGCAATTCTGTTCTGCTTCAGGGTTATACGCGCTTCTTTCGCGGGCTCTACCAGGTCGTCCCGTTCTCGCTGCTGAGCGGCTGGGGACTGGTTTTCCACGAGGGCGGATTTGCTGCCGTGCCCTGGCCGGTCAATGCGATGCAGCTTCTGGGTCTCGCCATGACGGTCATTTTCATTCTGACCGTTCAGGGCCCTTTTCGCCGGGCACGACGCGCCATGCGTCCCCAGCCTGCCCTGTTCGACACGCTGCGCAGCCGCACCGCGATGATGGCAGGTCTGGGTGTGCTGACCATTCTTGTCGCCGCAATGGCACGCGGCATCTGAAATCGTACGCGATACGGCGGTTTTATGGCCGTATCGCTTGCCATTCCTGCCATTTACCGATAACGCACCAGTTATAGCTGCGGGCAATTGCCCCGCCCTCAACTCCGGCCCTCATCCGTTCGGGTGTGCGCCGTCAACGAGAGTCTCGAGAGTCATTTGAGCGCGAAAACGACCTCCGGTCCTTCCAAGCCCCGTACGACTGCCACGCCCAGACGCGGACGCCCCTCTGCTACGCGTGCCGCTGCAGCCGAAATTTCCCCGACCATTGCTGATGAAGGCGAAGCCGCTCCGGTGACTGAAGCCCCTGCCGTCAAGCCCGCGCGTGCGCGCCGCACAAAAACTGCGGCCACCGCGACCGAAGAAACGGTTACGGCAAAGGCTCCGGCACGTCGGACCCGCAAGACAGCGACGCCGGCTCCCGTGCCTGCGACGGACAGCGAAACGCCAGCTCCGAAAACGGCTGGGCGTCGCAGGAAAACTGCCGCAGCGCCGGAAGTAGCCGCTGAAATTGCAGAAACAGCCGTTGCCGCGCCTGCACCGCGCCGTCGTCGTACTGCGAAAGCGGCCGAAGATGTAACGGAAACTGTCGAGGCCGCTCCCAAACGTCGTGGTCGTCCGCGCAAGACACCCGTTGCCGAGCAGCCTGCTGTCGAAGCTGTCGCTGAAGAAACCATTGAAGCTCCGGTAGCACCACGTCGTCGGGGTCGCCCCCGTAAGGTGGACGTCGCTGTTGCGGAAGCCGCCGCGGAAGCTCCCGTCGAAAAGAAGGTTCGTGCGCCCCGTCGCAAGGCATCCACTCCGACTGTAGAAGCCGCAGCACCTGTTGCTGAAGAGGCGGCTCCGGCTGAGGAGCCGACAAAAAGCGAAAAGCCTGCACGTCGGCGTCGCACCAGAGCGGCCGCTGCAACACCGCTTGTCGTTGAAGAAACCATCGAGGCTCCTGCCGTCGTTGAGACCGTAGTCGTTGCCGAAGAAGCTTCCGACAAGCCGCGCTTTGCTGATCTGGGACTGGGCGAGCCGATCATGCGCGCCATTGAGGAACTGGGTTACGAACACCCTACTCCCATTCAGGCTCAGGCCATTCCCGAAGTCCTGAAGGGACATGATGTTCTGGGTGTGGCCCAGACGGGAACCGGCAAGACGGCCTCTTTCACGCTGCCAATGCTCCAGAAGCTGGCGGGATCACGCGCCCGGGCCCGGATGCCACGTTCGCTGATCCTTGAGCCAACGCGTGAACTGGCGTTGCAGGTCGCGGAGAACTTCAAGCTCTACGGCAAATATCTGCGTCTGACCCATGCGCTGCTGATTGGTGGCGAGAGCATGGCCGAACAGCGCGATGTGCTGAACCGTGGCGTCGATGTGCTGATCGCGACTCCGGGCCGTCTGCTCGACCTGTTTGGACGAGGCGGCCTGTTGCTCACGCAGACCAGCACGCTCGTGATCGACGAAGCCGATCGTATGCTCGATATGGGCTTTATCCCCGATATCGAAAAAATCGTCGCACTGCTGCCTGCCCATCGTCAGACCCTGTTTTTCTCCGCCACCATGGCGACGGAAATCCGCCGTCTGGCCGACGCCTTCCTCAGGCACCCGGTGGAAATCACGGTGTCGCGTCAGTCTTCCGTTGCCACGACGATCGAAGAAGCTCTGGTCATCGTGCCGGAGGACGAAAAGCGTCGCACACTCAAGAAGCTGCTGCGTCGTGAAAACGTCCAGAGCGCGATCGTGTTCTGCAATCGCAAACGCGATGTGGACATGATCCAGCAGTATCTGACCAAGCATGGGATCGAAGCCGGTCACCTGCACGGGGATCTGGCCCAGTCACTGCGCTTCTCGACGCTGGAGCGTTTCCGCTCCGGGGAACTGAAGTTTCTGGTGTGCTCGGATGTGGCAGCGCGCGGTATCGATATTGGCGGTCTGTCACACGTCTTCAATTATGATCTGCCGTTCAATGCCGAGGACTATGTCCACCGCATAGGCCGCACCGGTCGCGCCGGCAAGGAAGGCCACGCCTTCAGTCTGGCAACACCGCGTGACCGCAGACTGCTTGAAGCCATCGAGACCCTGACCGGCAAGGTGATTGCGCGTCCGGCTCTTGAAGGCATCACGACCGTTGAATGGGCTCCCGAAGACGGCGAGCGCCGTCCGAGCGAGGCTATTGCCACACCTCTTCCGCAGCAGCAGGAAACCGCGGAAGACGGTGAGCAGCGGGCCCGCAAGCGCCGTCGTGGTGGCCGCAAGCGCAATCGTGGCGATCGCGAAGAAAGCGAGAGCGTTCAGCAGGCCGCTCCGGCTCCTGTGGAGGCCCCGGCACCAGTTGCGGTGATCGAGGCTCCCGTGCGCCACCGTTCGGTTGAACTGGCCCCGGCTTTCGAAAACGATGGACCAAAGACGGGCTTTGGTGGTGATACACCCGCTTTCATGCTGGTTCCGCGCCGCAGGAAAGTCACGGTTTCCGGTAGCACCGATCCTGCTGCTCCTGTTCAGCATGATGGACGCCATTACGGTAATGAATGATACCTTGACCGGAGTTGCAGAACTCCGGATTGAAGGACTGGGTGCGGCAGGCGACGGCGTTGCGCATCTTGATGGCCAGAGCGTTTTCATCCCGGGCACGTTGCCCGGGGAAGACGTCCGGGTCCGCCTTGCTCCTGCTCATCCCGAACTGATTGACATCGTTCACTCTTCGCCCGAGCGCGTCACGCCACCCTGCGACCTGTTTGGAGACTGTGGCGGCTGTGCGTTGCAGCATCTCTCCCTGCCAGCCCTGCTGGAATGGAAATCGCGGCGCGTGACGCGGGCCCTCACTGCGGCAGGTTTTACGGATCTGCCTCCCGCACGCATGTTTCAGACGACGCCCAGAACACGGCGGCGGATGGATTTTGCTGTCCAGCGCGTCCCGGGTGGAGTGGTCATCGGACTGCATCGCCGCAATGGCGATCCTGTGGACATGACGGAATGTCAGGTTCTTCATCCCACGATTTTCGAACTTCTCGCGCCTCTGCGTGAGGTTCTGGGAAGCCTGGGGGCACTGACGGGGCGCGGAAGCCTGATGGTCAACCTGCTCGACAGTGGGCCTGACCTGACGCTTCAGACGTCCTCCCCACTGACGAGTGCGGACCGCATCAAGCTGGCCGCGTTTGCGCGCGAACATGATCTGTCGCGGATTTCCTGGCAGGACCCGAAAGATCTGGGTATCGAAACGGTGGCCCAGTCCGGAGCAGTACGGGAAAATTTCGGTGGCGTGATCGTCTCCCCGCCACCTTCCGCCTTTCTTCAGGCGGCGGCGGATGCCGAGAAAGCCATCGTCACGGCTGTCGTGGATGGATTGCCGTCGCTCAACAAGAAAGACGTGACGGTCGAACTGTTTGCGGGTTGTGGCACGCTGACGTTTCCGATGTCGGAAAAGGGTCGGGTCATGGCCTATGAGGGCAATCTGGCGGCAGCGAACTGCCTCAAGGCAGCGGCTGGTGGGCGCCGCGTGGATGGATTTCATCGGGATCTGGGCCGCCAGCCGCTTCTGCCGCATGATCTGAAGTCAACGCGAGCAGTTGTTCTTGATCCGCCTTACGCGGGTGCAGGCGCACAGACCATGCCCCTGGCCAAGTCGGCCGTGCCGGACATTGTTTATGTGAGCTGCAACCCTGCCGCGCTTGAGAAAGACGGCAAGGCGCTGTGGAATGCAGGATTTTCAGTCATTGGCCTGACGATCGTGGACCAGTTCCTGTGGTCCACAGAAGTCGAGGCCGTGGTCGTGCTGTCGCGTGACGTCAAGCGGATCAGACGTGAAAACTCTCGCCGCAGCCGCAACGACCTTTCTCATTCGGATTCCTGAATGTGAAACCGGATTCGAGGTCTTTGACCTCGTAATCCATGATCGTACCCGTCAGGAACAGGGTGGCCTTGCGATCCACGAGCAAGGTCACGCCCTGATCCTCGACCCGCTCATCGGTGGGCTGGGGGGCCGTCACAAAATTCATCTCGTATGACAGTCCCGAGCACCCGCGTGTCCCTACGCTGATACGCAGGAGATGCCCCTGATGGGTCCCTGCATACAGGGATTTCAGGCGTTTCGCAGCCTGATCGGACAGGGTCATGAGAGCGGGCAGCGGGCGGCGCGTTGCGACGTCGGACATGATGCTTTTTTCCGGATCAGAACATGTTGAGGGCAAGGCGGGCATCGTCGCTCATGCGACTCATATCCCACGGCGGATCCCAGACAATCTCAATCGTCGCCTGACTGACACCCGGAACATGCGACACGGCATCACGGACCATTTCAGGCAGTTCCTGTGCGCTGGGACAGTTCGGAGCCGTCAGCGTCATTTCCATATGAACGCGACCATCATCATGCAGATCGATCGCGTAGATCAGGCCAAGTTCATAGACGTTGACCGGAATTTCCGGATCATACACCGTTGCGATAGCCGCAATAACGGCTTCCTGATCGGGAGCCGTTTCTACAGCCGGAGCAGAAGCAGTCGGTGTCTCTTCGAGAGGGGTGATATCGGTCATGGCTTCACTCATGTGAGCATCATCCGGGCCCGTTCAAGGCCCTCGATCAGCGCATCGATTTCATCGGTCGTGGTGTAGATGCCAAAACTGGCGCGCGCCGTGGCATGAACGCCGAGACGCCGCACCAGTGGTTCAGCACAGTGCTGTCCGGCACGAATGGCAATTCCAAGCTGATCGAGCAACGTTGCAAGATCATGCGGGTGCGCACCGTCCATGACGAAGGAGATCACGCCCCCGCGTTCTTCAGGTTCGCCCAGGATCCGCAGGCTGTTGATGCCGCGCATCTTTTCAAGGGCATACGTGGTCAGCTCGGCTTCATGGCGGGAAATGGCGTCATAGCCGATCTCTTCCACAAAGCGGACAGCAGCCCCAAGACCGATCGTTTCAAGGATGGCGGGCGTACCGGCCTCAAATTTATGAGGAACATGTGCCCAGGTCGCACGCTCGAAAGAGACGTTCTGGATCATGTCACCACCCCCCATGAAAGGCGGCATGGCGTCCAGAAGCTCCATCTTTCCCCAGAGCACACCGATGCCTGTGGGGCCATAGAGCTTGTGACCGGTGAACGTGAAGAAATCCGCTCCGAGATCCTGCACATCGATTTTGCGATGCACCACAGACTGCGATCCATCCAGCAGGATACGCGCCCCATAAGCATGGGCGATTTCCGTCAGCTTCCGGGCCGGGGTGATTGTTCCCAGCACGTTGGACATATGCGTGACAGCAACGAGCGCCACGTTGCCATCCGACAGCAGCGCTTCGTAAGCGTCCAGATCAATGTCACCGGTCTCGCTGATGGGCGCGACACGCAGTTCGATACCAGCGCGGTCCCGCAGCATGAGCCAGGGCACGATATTGGCGTGGTGTTCAAGTTCCGAAATCAGGACCGCCTGCCCGGGCTTGAGCATGCTGCCAAAGCTGTGGGCCACAAGGTTGATGGCCTCGGTGCTGTTGCGGGTAAAGACGATCTCGCGATAGTCAGGCGCATTCAGCAGGCGCGCAACGTCATGACGGGCGCGCTCATAGGCTTCCGTCGTGCGTTCGCTCATCCAGTGCAGCCCGCGATGGATGTTTGCATACTGGTGATAGGCCGCATCCCGCATGGCTTCAATCACGACATCGGGCTTCTGGGACGAAGCGGCGCTATCGAGAAAAACCAGAGGCCGACCATGAACGGATTCGCTCAGGATCGGGAAATGGCCACGGATCTCCGACATATCCATCCCGGTGCGGCTGCGAGTTGCGGTCATGACGTGATGCTCCGCAGCAACAGGTCACGAAGACCTTCATGGGTCACCAGATCCAGTGCATCAATCAGGAAGGCGCGCACAAGAATGTCACGTGCCTCCGCTTCCGGAACGCCCCGGGAACGCAGATAGAAAAGCTGCTCGTCATCCAGTGCACCGACGGTAGCACCGTGACTGCACTTGACGTCATCCGCGTAGATTTCCAGCTCGGGCTTGCTGTTGATCTGCGCCTTTTCAGACAGCAGTAGCGCCTGGTTCATCTGATAGCCGTCGGTTTTCTGGGCCACACGATCCACAAGGATCTTGCCCTGGAAAACACCCTGCCCGGCGTCGGACAGCACCGTCTTGACGGTCTGGCGCGAACTGCCATCGGGCGCGGCATGATGGATCATGGAGGTCAAGTCATTCAGACGCTGACCATCGACGATCTGCACACCATTGACATGCGCGATGGCATGAGCTGCACCCAGCGTCACGACAGCTTCATGACGGGCGAGACTGCCGCCCTGATTCAGGGTGAAGCTGTCATATTCGCTCTTTTCTGCCACATCGACAGAGACGATGGCGAGATGGGTGGCACTCAGGCTCTCACGCTGCAATTTGACGTGACGCAGGGTAGCCCCTTTGCCCACGACGATATCGAAACGCGGATTGGCGATATACCGCCCCTCTCCCGCACCAACATCATACAAAGTCAGAGAAGCGCCTTCTTCCAGCACGATGCGGTGCTGAAGATGCGTCGAGACGTCCTGACCATCGCACAGGCTGACAAGCGTCAGCAGACCGGCATCCGTTCCTGCGGGAACCCGGATGTCGAGGCCTTTTGCCCCCAGCGCCGCGTTCAGCGTGGCAGAGAAGACGCCTTTAAGCGGGGAGACGTTTTCCGAAGCCTGCTGAACAGCTTCCGGGAGAGCCGAAAGCGCGCTCAGAAGCTGCCCGTTGCCGTAGACCACGCGAGCGCCAGTTTCCGGCAGCGGCAGAGCGTCCAACAACGCGCCGACCGTCTCGGACGACAGTGAAGCAGCCTTCTGCCAGGCCGTCTCCGCAATCGTGCGCAACGGGGTATAACGCCATGCTTCCACACGACGCGTGGGCAGCCCCGTTTCAGCCAGAGCGGCGCCCTGTCCGCCGGCACGCGCAACGAACGCCTCCAGAGCCGGAGCGTCCTGCGTCACGGTTGGCGCTCCGCTCACGCTGCCGCCTCGAGGAACTGGGTGTAGCCCTGCTTCTCAAGCGTCTTGGCGATATCGGGACCGCCGCTATGGATGATGCGGCCATGCGCCATGACATGCACGCGATCCGGCACGATATAATCAAGCAGACGCTGGTGATGCGTGATGACCAGCGCGGAGAAATCCGGGCTACGCAGCGAATTCACGCCTTCGGCGACGATGCGCAGGGCATCGATGTCCAGACCGCTGTCCGTCTCGTCAAGGATGGCGAAGGACGGCTGAAGCAGACGCATCTGGAGCACTTCGTTGCGCTTCTTCTCACCGCCCGAGAAGCCGACATTGACCGCACGCTTGAGCATGTCATCGGACATGGACAGGTGCTTGGTCTCGGCACGGACGGCCTTGAGGAAGGCCACGGCATCCAGCTCGGCTTCACCACGGGCCCGGCGAACGGCGTTCACGGCCGTACGCAGGAAGTTCGCATTGTTCACACCCGGCAGTTCGACCGGCGACTGGAACGCCAGAAACAGACCCAGCGCGGCACGCTCTTCCGGGTCAAGGGCCAGCAGATCCTGCCCCTTGAACGTGGCGGAACCACCCGTAACTTCGTAATCGTCGCGACCGGCGAGAACGTAAGACAGCGTGGATTTACCCGAACCGTTCGGCCCCATGATGGCGTGGATCTCGCCCTTGGGCACTTCGAGATCGAGGCCCTTGAGGATATCCTTGGGCGTACCGTCGGCGTCGATGCGGGCCTGAAGACCCTGAATTTTCAGAAAATCGCTCATATTAACCCACACTTCCTTCGAGGCTGATCTGCAGAAGCTTCTGCGCCTCGACCGCGAATTCCATCGGCAGCTCCTTGAGCACCTCGCGGCAGAAACCATTGACGATCAGACCGACTGCATCTTCTTCCGAAAGCCCGCGCGAGCGGCAGTAGAAGAGCTGGTCTTCAGAGATTTTTGACGTGGTCGCTTCATGCTCCACGCGCGCCGTCATGTTGCGGCTTTCGATATAGGGCACCGTATGCGCGCCACACTGATCACCGATCAGGAGACTGTCGCACTGCGTGAAATTGCGTGCATTCCGCGCCTTCGGCTGCATCCGGACCAGACCGCGATAGGTGCTGTCAGACTTGCCGGCCGAAATGGTCTTGGCGATGATCGTCGAGCGCGTATTCGGCGCCAGATGGATCATCTTCGTGCCTGTATCGGCCTGCTGGTGATTGTTGGTCACCGCAACCGAATAGAACTCGCCAACCGATCCCTCACCTGCCAGTACGCAGGACGGGTATTTCCACGTAATGGCAGAGCCAGTCTCGACCTGCGTCCAGGAAATCTTGGACCTTGCGCCACGGCAGATGCCACGCTTGGTGACGAAATTGTAGATGCCGCCACGGCCTTCATCATCGCCCGGATACCAGTTCTGGACGGTGGAATACTTGATCGAGGCGTCTTCCATCGCGATCAGTTCGACCACAGCCGCATGGAGCTGATTTTCGTCCCGCTGCGGCGCTGTGCAGCCTTCCAGATACGAGACGGTCGCGCGGTCTTCGGCGATAATCAGCGTGCGTTCGAACTGCCCGGTATTGCGCGCATTGATGCGGAAATAGGTGGACAGTTCCATCGGGCAGCGGACGCCCTCGGGGATGTAGACGAACGAGCCATCCGTGAAGACGGCGGAGTTCAGGGCCCCAAAGAAGTTGTCAGCCACCGGAACCACCGTGCCCAGATATTTCTGAACCAGTTCGGGATGTTCACGGATCGCATCGGAGATCGGGCAGAAAATCACCCCGGCTTCGGCAAGCGTCTTGCGGAAGGTCGTCGCGACGGACACGCTGTCAAAGACGGCATCCACGGCGACGGGTAGACGCTCTTCAGCTCCTTCCACACCCGCGAGCAGGGCCTGCTCATGCAAGGGAATGCCCAGCTTGGCATAGGTCCTGAGCAGTTCGGGATCGACTTCGTCGAGGCTCTTGGGACCGGGCTTCTTCTTGGGCTGCGCGAAGTAATGCGCGTCCTGATAGTCGATCGGCGGGTGATGGATATGAGCCCAGGTCGGCTCTTCCATTTCCAGCCACGCACGGAAGGCCTTCAGACGCCAGTCCAGCATCCACTGTGGCTCACCCTTGCGCTCGGAGATCAGGCGGACCGTCTCTTCGTTGAGGCCCTTGGGCGCGATATCCATTTCGATATCGGTCTCGAAACCCCATTCGTAGCTGGATTTCGCGAGTTTTTCGACTGTCTCGCGGGTTTCCGTCACGGCTGGCATGGTGTGTTGTCCTTAACTGACCGCGTCGGTCACGGAGGTATTCTCCGCTCCGGCGGGGGCGACAGGTGCGGGCGCGGGGCTGCGCCGGTTCAGGCGCTCCGCGTGACGGCCCATATCCGCCAGTGTGATGTTATTGAGTGTCTTGAGAATGGCGTCGTTCACGACATCCCACTGCCCGGACAGGCCGCACAGGGAGCTGTGCTCGCACTCGCGTCCGTCACAGCAGGCCGTGATGGCAATCGGGCCGTCCACCGCTGCGATGACGGTGGCGACCGTCACGGTTTCAAGCGCGCTGGAGAGACGGTATCCGCCCCGTGCACCACGATGGGACAGGACCAGCCCGCTGGAGGCCAGACCTTTGAGAAGCTTGGCGACGGTGGGTTCGGGAACGCCGGTTTCCACGGCAAGGGCTGCTGCTGTTGCCAGTCCTTCGTGACGACCGAGATGGACCAGAAGGACAGTGGCGTAATCGGCCAGTTTTGACAGCCTCAGCATCGCTTGCACACTCACATCTTGTTCTAATTCAAGACTTGCTAAGTCCTGATTTGTTTCAAATGACCCAAACCCGGACAAAGGTCAAGACTTCTGTCCGTGCCCCAGAGACAGACATGGAATGTTACACACCAAAGAACAGTCGGGAAACGCCGTCGAGCGCGGCTCCGGCGAGAAAACCGACGACTGTGCCATTTATGCGGATATAGGCGAGATCGCGGCCCACGCGCGACTCCAGCCGGGCTGCCAGATCATTTCCGTCCCAGCCCGCCATGACCGCTGCGATGAAGCCCGAGAGCTTTTCACGCAGGCCCGGCAGGATCCGCTGGACGGTGCTTTCAACAGCCTGATTGACCTTCAGGCGCAGGGACTCACTGGACCGCAGGGCGCTCGCAAGCTGGACGATGGCGGCATCGATGACGGTGGCACTCCAGCCGTCTTCGCGCGCACTGTCCTCCTCGACCATCCGGCGCAAACGGTCCCACAGTTCCGAACTCCAGCCTTTGAGGCTGGTATGCGTCAGAACGGAGGTGATGGTATCGGCCATGTCCTTGCGGCGCGCGGGATCGTGTTCGATACGATCGATCTCGCCACGGACCCAGGTGGTGAAACCGTGACGCAGTTCCGAGTCCATCGGATCGACGCGCTCAAACTCGGCATGCAGCGCCATGAGGACGCGGCTGGCGACAGAACCACCAATGGCCCAGCCCAGAAAACGCCCTCCCTGCTCACGCACGCGCTCTTCAACGAAATGACGCAGATCCGATTCACGGGACGTCACGGTGGTCTTGATGCGCTCCAGCAGGAAGGACAGGACTTCCTGGTGCATTTCGCTATCGACCATGGCACGCATCCCACGCGAGACGAGCGGAGCCATTTCCTCGCCATTCAGCAGAACCGGCAGGGCACGTGAAATGGCGGCCTTGGCACGCCCGTCTTCCATACGATCAAACATCAGCGGAATGGCGGACCGCATGCTGCTGACGAGCGTCTGGCGGGTCGCCGGCTCACTGAGCATGTCGGCGATCAGGCCGGAGAGATCAATTTTCGACAAAGCGCGACGGACATCGTCTTCAGTGAAGAACTGACCCGAAATAAAACGCCCCAGAGCCTGTCCGAGACGTTCTTTCTGACGGGGCAGGATGGCCGTGTGCGGAATGGGCAGGCCCAGAGGGTGCCGGAACAGCGCCGTGACCGCGAACCAGTCCGCAAGGCCGCCTACGACGCCCGCCCGTGATCCCGCACGCAGCAGGCCGAACGCCAGACTGCCATCCCCGATATGACGGGCGGCCGCAAGGGTGGTTCCCGCAGCGAGGACACCCATGCCGACGAGCAGGCCACCGGCCATGAACCTCGGCGAGAACCCTGCGAGGGTGGTTTTCCGGGAAACGGGAGGGGTCGTGTCCGCGTGCATGAGCGCACCGATAGCATTATCCTGACGGCCTGTCGCGTCCAGAGCAAGGTTGCGCTGGATGGCAGGGCGTGAAAAGTATTGCGCCCCGTTCTGGCACCATTTTTCTTTTTCTCCGCAGAAGCGAGACTGCTCCCGATGTCTGACTGCGCCTCCCGGCTCGACCCGTCCCTCCACAACCGCATCGACGCCATGACGTCACGGCTGCTCCATGAGCGCGATGGCCTTGCAGACCTGATTGCCTCCATTGGCCAGAACCTGTCCGACGACGATCACGGTGAGGACAGGACGCAGCTGGATGAGATCGAAAATGTCGTCCGCGCCCTGCGGGACGAACATTTCGTGGAGCGGGCCGCGCATCTGCGGTCCTATGTCGGGCTTGATGCCGCTGATCCGCAGGGTCGGCTTGAAGCCGTGGCGACACGTCTTGTCGATCAGGCTCCGGATGCGGTGTCCCTGACAGTACCGCAGATTGCCGCCGTTTTTACCGCGCATCCTACTTTCGCACTGGCAGACCGCGTCTATGACATCCTGACTCAGCGCGCCGAAAATCCGGAACTACCGGTTCCCTGCCTCAAAACGCATCGCCGCTCGGGACCACCGACACTGGCGCAGGAACAGGCCCTGGCTCTGGCCGCCATCCTGCGGGGTCGGGACGCGCTTGATGATCTGACGGAAGCCCTGCTGAAGGAAATGGGCCAGAGATGGTCTGGCGAGGCTGGTCAGGTCGATCCCTCGCCCGTCGTTCTGGCAAGCTGGGTCGGGTTCGACACCGACGGGCGCAATGACATTGGCTGGTGGGATACGCTCCGGATCCGGCTTGAGCTGAAGTTTTCCCAGCTTCATCGCCTGACGGACGGGCTGGAGCGGCTCGGTCTGCAGGACAGTGCGCTGGCCATGCGCGCGCGCCGGGCGATCGAAGCCGTAAAGACTCAGCATGCGGCCTGCCCGACCGGGCGGGATGCGGCACCGGAAATCATTCAGGATTTTGCGCAGACGCTGATTTCCTTCCGCGACAAGGCGCTGCTGGATGCGACAGAACTTCTGCCACTGTTCCAGGATGCGGCAGCGGGGCTGGACCGGGAGAACCTGCTGCAACTGCGGACCATCCGCGCAGGTTTCATGAGCCACGGGCTCGGAATCGCGAGGATCCATACGCGGCTGAATGCGGCTCAGATCTATAACGTCGCACGCACGCGGCTTGGCCTGACTGATGACCCGGCCTTGCCCTCACGTCGACGCGTTCTGCTGGCCAGGATCGACGAGGCCCTTTCGGATCTGAAGCCCCGTGCCGTCGATTTCGGATCCCTGCTGGTCGAGCCGGCTTCTGCCGCACGCCTCATGATGACGATGGCGCAGATCCTCAAGCATATCGATTCAGGGTCGCCCATCCGCTTTCTCATTGCCGAGACCGAGAGTGGTTACACGCTGCTGGCGACGCTGTGGCTGGCACGCCTGTTCGGGATCAAGGACCACCAGATCGAGATCTCGCCGCTGTTCGAGACGGAGAGCGCGCTGGAGAATGGCGAGACCATTCTGGAAGAAGCCTTCCGCTCAAGTCACTGGCGGGATTATCTGCGGGCGAATGGCCGCCTGTCGCTCCAGTTCGGTTATTCCGACTCGGGCCGTTACGTCGGTCAGCTTGCGGCGACCAATCTGGTCGAGCGCCTGCGGATGCGGACTCTCTCCCTTCTCGCAGAGCATGGGCTTGAAGATGTCGCCCTGACGCTGTTCGACACGCATGGAGAAAGCATCGGCCGCGGTGCCCATCCGTTCAGCCTGCGTCAGCGTCTGGATTATTTCTCCCCTGCCCGCACCCGTCTTGCCATGCGCGAAGCCGGGATCGGCTGCCGGGTCGAGACAGCCTTTCAGGGGGGAGATGGCTACACACTGTTCGGCACCAAGGCGCTTGCGGCATCCACGATCGCAACGCTTGCGGAACATACCGCCGAAATCCCGCAGGACACAAAAGACCCGGTCTATACACGCCCCGATTTCGCGGCGGATTTCTTCTCCACGATCGCACTCGACATGGGCGCGCTGGTCGATGATCCGGGCTATGCAGCCCTGCTGAGCGCCTTCGGCCCCGCACTGATCGACAAGACGGGCTCCCGTCCTTCGGCACGTCAGTCGGACGCGGCCACGGTGACACGCATCACGCATCCGGGGCAGCTTCGGGCCATTCCCAACAACGCGATCCTCCAGCAGCTCGGCTGGTGGGCCAACGTGCTGCATGGTCTTGGCAACGCGGCACAGCGTCATCCTGAGACCTTCGAGCAGTTCGCCACGGAATCCTCACGCTTCCGCGAAGCCATGGATTTCGCACGGCAGGCACTCGCCCATTCGGATCTGGATGTGTTGCGCACGACGATCCATCAGCTCGATCCCGGAACCTGGCTCGACCGTGCGGCAAAAGCCCGTAGTGACGAGGAACGCCAGAGCCTGCTGACCATTTCACACGGGCTGGAACTGCTGCGTTTCTGGGCCAGTGGCCCGGCCATGTTCCGACGCATCCAGGCGGACCATATCGCCCTGCGTGCAGCATGGCCGGACGCCCCCCGCATGGAAGCCCGCGAGAAGCTGCTTCACGCGATCCGCTTTGCGCTCATCGACCGGCTGTGGGAGCTTTCAACCCGCATCCCGTATTTCGGACCGCGCAACAGCCTGACGCGCGAAGCGATCACGAACCTGATCCTCTGTCTGGATGTGCCACGCGCGCTGCATCTTCTGGAGGATCTGTTCCCTATCACGGCGCCCAGCGTTGCCAATCTCGACTTCGCAGAACCGGGCGACGCCGCTGAAGCCGCGGGTTTCGCACGCGAACACGCGGAGATCTTTGAGCCGCTTTCGCGCTGCTTTGCGCTGCTGCGTGAGGTCGGGATTGCCATCATGCACGCCAACCGCGCTTTTGGCTGAGGAATGATACGCGGGCGGAACTCTTGTCCAGGGTGGGTTCGTGGGTTTAGAAAGCTCGCGTAACAAACCCTAACGGAAAGTTCCTCTGCATGCTTCGCAAGGCCCTTCTTCTGGGTGCAGCCATGATGGCTGTGCCTGCCCTGGCCGCAGGTCCCGCCGCAACGCCGGCACCCAATGCTGACAGCGTGACGAACGGAACGGTGACCGTGAATGGCGCGACCATCCCTTACCGGGCTGTCGCAGGCACCATTCTGGTCCATGGCGCCGACTACAATGATTCCGGCGATGTTCTGGCCAGACGCGGCACGAAGCTAGACGGCGGCAAGGACGATGACAGCAAAAATGCGCCTGTCGCATCCATGTTCTACACCGCCTATTTCAAGGACGGTGTGCCGTCGGAAAAGCGCCCGATCACGTTTCTCTATAACGGTGGTCCGGGCTCTGCCTCGGTCTGGGTTCATATGGGCACGTTCGGTCCGCGCCGCGTGAACACGCCGGGCGACACCCATCTGCCTGCCGCTCCCTATGCTCTCATCAACAACCCACAGTCCCTGCTGGACGTGTCTGACGTTGTCTTCATCGATGCGCCGGGCACGGGTTTCTCGCGGATTGCCGGCAAGGATGCCGACAAGGAATTCCTCGGCGTCGATGGTGACGGAGAGGCCTTCACGCATTTCATCTCGAAGTTTCTGGCCAAGTATCACCGCTACAACTCGCCCAAATACCTGTTTGGTGAGAGCTATGGCACGATGCGCTCAGCCGTGGTCATCAATGACCTTGAGCAGGACGAGAACATCGACTTCAACGGTGTGATCCTGCTGTCGCAGATCCTGAACTACGACAACAGCGATGACAGCCCGCAGTTCAACGCAGGCGTGGATGACCCCTATGTGCTGGCGCTGCCGACCTATGCTGCGACGGCCTGGTATCATCACTGCCTGCCGGCCGAACATCCTGACCTGAAGGCCTTCCTGCACGAAGTCGAGCATTTCGCGATGACCGACTACACGCTGGCCCTGCGTCAGGGTGCGGACCTGCCGGAAGACCAGCGTCAGGCCATTGCGGCCAAGTTGCATGACTATACGGGTCTGCCGGTCGATTACATCCTGCGGGCAGATCTGCGCGTCAATGGCGGCGAGTTCGACCAGCAGCTTCAGGCCAAAACGGGCATGGCGACGGGACGTCTGGACACCCGCTATTCAAGCCCGACAATCGATCCGATGAGCCAGGAAGTGGATTACGATCCCCAGTCCAGCGCCATCAGTTCGGCCTATGTCACGGTCTTCAATGACTACGTCCGCAACACGCTCAAATATGGCACGGAGGAGGACTATCGCCTCTATAACAGTCAGGGTCACTGGGACAGCCATCATCGTCAGCCCGGCCACGGTTACCAGCCCAAGGGCGAGCCGAACGTCATGACGGATCTGGCCATGGCGATGAAGACCAACCCGAACCTGCATGTGATGCTCAACGCAGGCTACTACGATCTCGCAACGCCATATTTTGAAGGCGTCTACGAGATGAAGCACCTGCCGATGGCGAAGAGCCTTCAGAAGAACATCGAGTATGCGCAGTATACGTCCGGCCACATGGTCTATGTTGACCCGACGACCCTGCAGCAGCTTCACGACAATGTCGCGGCCTTCATCCGCCGGACAGATAATCTGCACTGATCCCTGACGGGACCGGAACAGGCGGCGGAAGGGAAACCTTTCGCCGCCTTTTTTTTATGCTCAGGCTTCGCGCACAGGCCAGCCGATGCGGACAAACACGCTGTCAGGCCCGTTGACCGCAAACTCGTACATCCCCCAGGGCTTGATCGACGGCCCCTCCTTTTCCAGAACCTGCCCGGCAAACAACTGTGCCAGCGTATCCACGTCAGGACGGCAGAAATAAAGACCGAATGGATTACGCCCGGCCTCGACCCAGCCGGGAACAGCCCGTGTCAGATGGAGTTCCTCGCCCTCCGGGGTTTGCAGAAGCCGGTATTCTGGCGTGCTGCCATCCCCGGGTGAGAAGCCAAGGACCGCGAAGAACTGTTCCGCCTTCACAAGATCATTCACAGGCAGAATTGCAATGACGGCTCTACGGGATTCAGACTGGGACATCCGTCTCTCCTTGACGGCTGGACACAAAAAACCCCGCCAGATTGCTCTGGCGGGGTCTGATGTCTCACCGAGGCGAAAAAATCAGGCGGATTTCGCGATGATGTCGTCAGCCACGTTACGAGGAACAGCCTCGTAGTGATGGAACTGCATGGTGAAGGATGCACGGCCCTTCGTTGCAGAACGCAGATGCGAGATGTAGCCGAACATTTCCTTCAGCGGCACCTGTGCACGGATCATCACGGTCGAACCAGACGTTTCCTGGCTCTGGATGATGCCACGACGACGGTTAAGATCGCCGACAACGTCACCGACGTGATCGTTCGGGGTCGTGACTTCAACGTCCATGATCGGCTCGAGAATCACCGGACCGGCGTTCTTCATGCCTTCACGGAAAGCAGCCTTGGCGGCGATTTCGAAGGCCAGAGCCGACGAGTCAACGTCATGGTACTTACCGTCGAGCAGCGTGAACTGGAAGTCCACGGTCGGGAAGCCGGCGAGAACACCCGTGGTGCTCTGCATGCGGATGCCCTTTTCGACAGCCGGGATGTATTCCTTCGGAACCGTACCGCCGACGACCTTGTTGGTGAAGATGATCTCGTCCGGCTTGTCAGACGGAGCGAACTCGATCTTGACTTCAGCGTACTGACCCGAACCACCAGACTGCTTCTTGTGGGTGTACGTCTCGATGTGGGTCTTCGTGATCGTCTCACGATAGGCCACCTGAGGCGCACCGATGTTGGCATCAACACCGTATTCACGGCGCAGACGGTCAACGATGATGTCCAGGTGAAGCTCGCCCATGCCGGACAGGATGGTCTGACCCGTTTCCTGATCGGTCTTGAGGTGCAGGGACGGATCTTCAGCCGTCAGCTTCTGCAGCGCCAGCGTCATTTTCTCGACGCCGTCCTTGGTCTTCGGCTCGACGGAGATGTCGATGACCGGAACCGGGAACTGCATACGCTCCAGAACCACCGGATCGGCGGCATCGGCAAGCGTGTCACCCGTAACGGTGTCCTTGAGGCCCACGAATGCGGCGATGTCACCAGCACCGACGGACTTCACTTCCTGGCGCTTGTCGGCATGCATCTGGAACATGCGGCCGACGCGTTCCTTGTGACCCTTCGTCGTGTTCAGGATGGTGTCACCGGAGTTCAGAACGCCACGATAAACGCGAACGAAGGTCAGCGTGCCGTACTTGTCGGAGATGATCTTGAACGCAAGGCCAGCGAACTTGCCATCCGGGTCAACCGGAACGATCGGCAGGAAGTCCTCGTCGATCTCTTCGCCTTCCGGCGGAGCGATACGGATGCCTTCGACTTCATCAGGAGCCGGCAGGTAATCGATCACGGCGTCGAGCAGGGGCTGCACGCCCTTGTTCTTGAAGGCCGTACCGCACATGACGGGACGGAATTCACCGGAAATCGCACCCTTCTTGATGCACTTCTTGAGGGTTGCGACGTCCACGTCACCCTTCTCGAAGTACTCTTCCATGGCGGCGTCATCCACGGCGAGAGCCGTGTCGAGCAGCGTCTGGCGGGCTTCGTCAGCCTTTTCCTTCAGGTCAGCCGGGATTTCTTCGTAGTGGAACTTGGCGCCGAGTTCGCCACCTTCCCACACGATGGCGCGCATCTCGACCAGATCAACCACGCCAACGAAGTTTTCTTCGGCGCCGATCGGGAGTTGCAGCGGCACGGCCACGATGTCGAGCTTCTCTTTCAGCGTGCTGAAAGCGTAGTAGAAGTCGGCGCCGGTACGGTCGAGCTTGTTGATGAAAATCACGCGCGGAACGTTGTAACGGTCAGCGAGGCGCCAGTTCGTTTCCGACTGCGGCTGCACGCCTGCCACGCCTTCGATCACGAAGATCGCGCCATCGAGCACGCGGAGCGAACGGTTGACTTCGATGTTGAAGTCAATGTGGCCCGGGGTGTCGATGATATTGATGCGGTGGTCGTTCCACTCACACGTTACGGCTGCCGAGGTGATCGTGATGCCACGCTCACGCTCCTGCGCCATGTAATCGGTGGTGGTGTTGCCTTCGTGGACCTCACCGATCTTGTGAGAGACACCCGTGTAATACAGGATACGCTCGGTCGTCGTGGTCTTACCGGCATCGATATGCGCGGTAATACCGATGTTGCGAATCTTCGAGAGAGCCGACTTGGCTTCCTGAACGCTTTCGGACACGGAGAACCTCCAAAATACAATGAAAGGTGTTTCAGCCTGAACCGAAACACCTCCGCTGCGGCCCTAGTTAAAGGACCGAACCTGATTTATCCCAGTGGCGGCTGAATGACCCAGACCGCCATGGTTTTCAAGAGCAATCTTGTTACCAAACAAAGTCCGGCAAAGATTTCTCAGGCGGTCTGGGCAGCCTTGCGTTCCTGAACGCGCAGGATACGGCGCTTGATGACCTGGGCTTCCGTCGGAAGCTTGCGGTTCGGCGTACCCAGCAGGAACGAATCCAGTCCACCGTTGTGCTCAACCGTGCGGATACCATTGGTGGACAGGCGCATACGCACCGAAGCACCGAGAATATCGGAGATCAGCGTGGTCTCCTGCAGGTTCGGGAGAAAACGACGGCGGGACTTGTTATTGGCGTGGCTGACGTTGTTGCCCGTCAGCACGCCCTTGCCCGTGATCTGGCAACGGCGAGACATGGTGGTACTTTCCTCGATGCTGGATGACGCAGGACAGCGAGGTCCGGCGTGTTCCGTAAATCAGGCGCGGCTTATGACGTATGCTTGGGGGCTTCGTCAACCCCCAGGAGCTGTCCAACGACGTTTTCACCGGCCTGTGCGGCCCACATTGCGGCATAATGACCACCTGCGGACAGCAGTTCCATGTGGCTTCCCTGCTCCACCATGCGCCCTGCGTCAAGTACGACGATACGATCAGCGTCCTGAACCGTGGAAAGACGATGCGCGACAATAACGGTCGTGCGTGCCTGCGATAGGACCGCGAGTTCCTTCTGGATGGCGACTTCCGTGCGGGTATCGAGCGCGCTCGTGGCCTCGTCCAGCAGAAGGATGCGCGGGTCCTTGAGGATGACGCGGGCGATGGCCACACGCTGCTTCTCGCCCCCGGAAAGCTTCAGGCCGCGCTCCCCGACGACAGTGCCATATCCGTCTGGGAGTTCACGAATGAACGTGTCGATCTGCGCACTGCGGGCTGCTTTCTCGATATCCCCGGACGAAGCGGACAGATCACCATAGGCAATGTTTTCTCCGATGCTCGAATTGAAGAGCACCGTATCCTGCGGAACCGTGCCGATGATGTTCTGGATATCAGTGGGCGCGATATCACGCAGATCATGACCGTCAATGCAGACCGAGCCTTCGGTCGGATCATAGGCACGGGTTAGCAGACGCCCCAGAGTGGATTTGCCTGACCCTGTATGCCCGACAATGGCCAGGGACGTGCCTGCGGGCACTTCTATGGAAACGTCATGCAGAATCTGCCGCGCAGGACTGTAGCCGAAGGAAACACGCCGGAACGCGACTGACGCCGCCCCTGCTTCGGAAAGCTTTCCGGCCAGATGCACAGGCTGGACGGCATGCGCAATTTCCGAGCGGATAGCCAGAAGTTCTAGATAGTTCTCCAGATCGACACGGGCATTGCGCCAGCCCGCGCTGACATAGTTCAGGGCGCCCACAGACGAGTACAGTCCGCTCAGATAGCTGCCGATCAACACAAACTGTGCAACAGCCAGACGATGCGCCACGATATCATGGGCGGCCATGGCCAGCAGGGTCGTGGTTGTTGCGGCGATCAGAATGCCGCGGCTGATCTGGGAAAGGCTGACATACCGCTGGAGACTGATCTCAGCCTGCCGCAGGTCCTTCCGGGCAGCATCGTAGCGGGCAATTTCGTGAGGTTCGTTGGCGAAGCTGCGGACCGTCTCGAAATTCAGGATACTGTCTACAAGCTGGTGCTGGGCCTGATTGCTTGCCCGGTTCCGCGCCCGCCTCGCCGTCATTCGCAGACACGTAAAGACGTAGGATACGGCGGAATACAGCCCAAGCGCCAGCAGGAGCAGCACGACATACCGCCAGTCAAAGATCTTCAGGATGACGGCCAGCGTCATGATGAGTTCGATGACATTGGGCAGCACGTTGAACAGCGCCAGGGACAGCAGCGTTCCAACGGCATCCGCCCCCCGGTCGAGCGTGCGGGTCAGGGAGCCGGTCTGCCGGTCCAGATGGAAACGCACACTCAGGTCATGCAGGTGCCGCAGTCCGAGTACGGCGACGCGGCGCTGAAGATCTGTTTCGACGGGCTTGACCAGAAGTTCCCGCAACGGGGTCGCGAGCCCTGAAATGATCCGGATGACAGCATACTGGGCGATCAGCCAGATCGGAACAGCCAGAAGAGTTTCAGGGCGCGACAGGCTGCTGACCATGCGGCTGAACAGCCAGGGCGTGGCGACGGCCGTGCCGCTTTCCACCAGCAGAATGACAAGCGCAACGCCAATACGCGTCGCATCCGGCCAGAGTTTTTCAGGTCGGATCAGTGGCCACAGGACCCTCAGTGGAAGCGCCTCGGACGTAGAATCGGTTTTCTTGAACATGGAGCGACTATTGGAAGTGCTGGCGATGCTTTGCAAATGCCCCCCTGCATGCGACATATCGAGCTGTGTCTGACAAATTCTCCCCCCCTTCCCTCGAACCGTTTCTCCAGCATATCGCGGCCTGCAACAGCGCGGTCCTGCCCGGCGGGAGACACCCTTTTTTCTGTGGCGCGGAACAGATCGGATGGATCCCTCCCCGAACCGCACTGGCGCTTGAGAGCCTTGGGCAACAGGACGCGCACAGTTTTGGCGTGAGCACGGGTGCAGAGCTTTTCCCGTTATCCCAGACCCTGTGCGACATGGGGCTCTACGCCTCCCATAACGAGGCCTTCGATGTCCGCAACGACAGCGGCGTCGTTCTGGGACAGGTGGATCGGGGCGCCATACCGGTTTTGGGGCTGGCAGCCGAAGGTGTGCATCTGAACGGGCTGGTTGAACGTGAGGACGGACTTTTCCTGTGGGTAGCCCGCCGCAGCATGAGCAAGCGGCTGGATCCGGGGAAGCTGGACCATCTGGTCGCAGGCGGCATGAGCGCAGGCCTCGATCCGAAAACAACGGTCATCAAGGAAGCGCAGGAAGAAGCCGGAATCCCGTCCGACCTCGCCGCGACCGCACGGGCCGTCAGCCGGATCGAATACGCGCTTGAGCGGCCTGAAGGACTGCGGCGCGACGTCCTGCACTGCTATGATCTGCTCCTTCCGCAGGGTTTCACGCCAATAGCGGAAGATGGCGAGGTGGAAAGCTTTCACCTTCTACCTATTCAGGAAGTCGTCGCACTGGTCCGGGACACCGATGCGTTCAAATTCAACGTCAATCTTGTCCTGATCGACCTGTTCATCCGTCGCGGCCTGTTTGCTCCGGCTGACGCGGCGGTACTGCGGGACGCCCTGACAGGCCCTGCCGCATGAATAAAAACCTGCTTTTGCTGATCCTGACAGCACCGCTGCTGGGCGGATGTATTGTACCGGTCAGTGTCACACCCAATCTGTGCCGCGAAGTCCAGACCCGCGACGGTCTCCAGATCCGGCTGATGTTCGGTCTTACCCGCCCGGATGGCAGCGTGATAGACGGTGACGACTGGCAGAATTTCGTGGACAGCGAAATCACGCCACGCTTTCCCGCAGGTTTCAGCGTAATCGACGCACAGGGACAGTGGTATGATGCCGCTGGCCACAAGGTCGTTCGGGAAGCATCACGAATCGTCTGGATCGTGGCATCGTCTTCGGATCGCAGCCTCCAGCCGCACCTGAAAGCCATTCGTCAGGCGTATCAGAAACGTTTCAGCCAGCAGGCCGTTGGGTTGGCCATCCAGTCCGGCTGCTCTTCATTTGAAAGCGTTCCCGTGGAATAGTTTCGCAATACGGAACAGGGTTTCCCCAGGGTTCTGCCTTTTCTTCCTCCGGACTTCTCTCGTCGAAGCAGGGTTGCCTGCACAGGACGACGGTTCAGACATATTTTCATTCCGGAATTCTCATGACCGATCTCTCTCCCCCTCCTTCGTCCGACACCATCACGGTAGAGGCTTCCGCCTCGACCGGCACGATCCAGCGGCGGGCCCGGGGCTTTCTGGCGCTCTTCTTCGTGGCGATCGGCCTCTATACGCTCAAGGGCTTCCTGCCTGCGCTGCTATGGGGCTGCGTGTTCGCCATTTCGATCTGGCCACTCTATCGCAGGGCGGAGACGCGCTTTGGACGAAGCGACTGGCTGCCGATGATCTTCACGCTGGCGGTGGCCCTGATCTTTCTGGTGCCCGTCTCGCTGGTGGGCGTAAAGGTCGCGGACGAAGCACGCAGTGCGCTGGAATGGATTGATGACGTGCGAAACAACGGCATCCCGATGCCGGAATGGGTCCCCCATCTGCCGTTCCTGTCCGCGCAGGCGACCAACTGGTGGCAGAACCACATGACAAGCCCGCAGCGCCTGTCCCATCTGCTTCATTCCGTGGATGTGGGGCATGGCATGCAGATGACCAAGCAGGTCGGCTCTCAACTTGCCCGCCGTGGCACGCTGTTCGCCTTCTCGCTCCTGACACTATTCTTCCTGCTCAAGGACGGAGACAGCGTGATCCGCAAATGCCTGCTCGGGTCACAGCGCCTGTTTGGCGAACAAGGCGAAAGCCTCGCCAAGCAGATGATTTCGTCGGTGCATGGCACACTGGCAGGGCTTGTTCTGGTCGGTCTGGGTGAAGGGGCGATCATGGGTATCGTCTACATGGCGACGGGAGCGCCCCAACCCCTGCTGTTCGCAATGGTGACGGCTGTGGCGGCCATGATCCCGTTCCTGGCCTGGCCGACTGTCGGCCTCGTCGCACTGCTTCTGCTGGCAAAGAGCAGCATGATCGGAGCGATCGTCGTTTCGGCCATCGGGTCCGTCGTGATTTTCATCGCAGACCATTTCATCCGCCCTGCCCTGATTGGCGGCAGCACGAAAATGCCGTTCCTGTGGGTCCTGCTGGGAATTCTGGGAGGGGCCGAGACCTGGGGTCTGCTAGGCCTGTTCCTTGGTCCGGCCATCATGGCCGCACTGCATCTGCTGTGGACACTCTGGACAGAGGTCAATCCCCGCAAAGGCATCTATGCAGAGGATAAAGGATCTTAAGAAAAGGGAAATTACCGCAGGACTGGTCGGGCAGGCGGGATTCGAACCCACGACCCCCAGTCCCCCAGACTGGTGCGCTACCAGGCTGCGCTACTGCCCGTCGTCCTGCGGTGGCGGTGGTTTAGCAGTGTCCCGCAATCACTGCAATGGGGCATTGTGACTAGACAGGCAGAAGATTTCTCAAATTCTGAAGCTCTTCGAGAATTTCGCGCAGTTCCGAACGCAGCAGGCCGTTTTCCGCCTCGGTCTTTTCCAATGTGCTGAAAAGAAGTTCATTTTCGTCGCGCAGTGTCACGAGCAGAGCAGAATCGGGCGCTTCGGCTTCGGCTTCGGCTTCGGGGCTTTCATTTTCTGCCGGGATGTCAATCTCTTCCACAGCAACGACCTCATGGGTCACAGCAGGACATTCCGGGAAGACGATATCGTCTACGGGATCTTCGGGGGCCGCTGAATGAACGCCTTCATTCTCGACGGATATGGCAACGGGCGTTATTTCCACGGAGGCCAACGGCGTTTCTTCAGCCACCTCAACTGTGACGACCGAAGCCTCGATTGGCTCAACAGTTTCCACGGAAACAGGCACTTCAGCTTCAGGCACGGATTCCGGAACGGTTTTCTGGCCCGCACGCGCTTTCTGGGCACGGCGTTCCCGTAAAACGCGAAGGACGCCCTGCCCTTTGTAGCCCTGCACATAAAGCAGATCTGAAATCAGCCGAAGTGTCTCGATATGTTCGGGGCTGTAGTAACGTCGGCCACTTTCCCCACGGAAAGGTTTGACACCCGGATAGATCGTTTCCCACGATCGAAGCCGGTGCTGGGGAATATGGAGTTCCTCGGCGACTTCGCTGATGGTGCGATAAGCCTCGGGCGCTTTTCTGACCTTCTCTGGCACAGCCGAAAAATCGTCGCTTGGTGAGACCATGACGGCCTGGGACGTGGAATTATCTGTCATGGGCTGAAGCCTCGGCTGCTGCGCCGTTTTCAGAACCGTTCATGCGGTCCCTCAGCAGTTGGGAAGGTCTGAACACCAGCACGGCCCGTGGCAGAATGGGAACTTCCACGCCTGTTTTGGGATTGCGGCCGATACGCTCGCCTTTCTGACGGACGGAAAACGTCCCGAACCCGCTCAGTTTCACGGATTCGCCTGCTTCAAGGCGGTCTGAGATCACACCCAGCAGGCTTTCAAGAATCATGGAAGAGTCATGCCGGGAAAGACCGACACGACTGTAGAGATGCTCGACAAGATTCGCGCGCGTGACTGTGCTCATGTCACTTGCGTATCATGACGTTCAGAACAGTCAAAGGAATCAATCATTAACCTGCCCAATGTCAAAAAGCAGGCTTACATCCGGATGAGAGCGGATCCCCATGTCAGACCACCACCGAGCGCTTCCATCAGCACGAGATCGCCCTTCCTGATACGTCCATCGCGCACGGCTTCGTTCAGAGCGAGCGGAATCGATGCTGCCGACGTATTGGCATGACGGTCCACAGTCACGACAACCCGGTCCGAAGGGAGCGCCAGTTTCTTGGCCATCCCGTCAATGATGCGCAGATTCGCCTGATGCGGAACCATCCACTGGATGTCCTGTCCGGTCAGACCATTGGCCGCGAGTGCCTCATCCACGGCCTGAGACAGCTTGACGACGGCATGGCGGAACACCTCGCGCCCCTGCATCCGCAGATGCTGTGACGTGGAAGGACAACCCACGGCGCCGTCCACATACAGAATATCTCCGGTCCGGCCATCAGAATGCAGATGCGTGGAAAGGATGCCCTCACCTTCCTCGCCGCCAGATTCAAGAAGAACCGCGCCCGCCCCATCACCAAACAGAACGCAGGTAGAGCGGTCCGTCCAGTCGAGCAGGCGCGAAAAGACTTCACTGCCGATCACGAGGATTTTCTTCGCCTGTCCGGACTGCATCAGCGCCGAGGCGGTCGCGAGGGCATAGACAAAACCCGAGCAGGCAGCACTGATATCGAAGCCAAAGCCTGCGGTCATGCCCAGCCGCGCCTGAACCTGCACCGCGACAGCCGGGAAAACCTGATCCGGCGTTGCCGTGGCAACAAGAACCGCATCAACTTCCGATACGTCCACTCCGGCATAGTCCAGTGCCTGACGTGCGGCCTCGGCAGCCATGCTGGCTGTCGTTTCATCACCCGAGGCGATATGCCTCTGCCCGATACCCGTCCGGGTCCTGATCCATTCGTCCGACGTTTCGATACCAAATTTCTTTGCAAGATCGTCGTTGGTGACGACGTCACGCGGAAGATAACCCCCGACACCCGTCAGGCGGACACGAATGGCATCGGACATATTTTTCAGCTCACAGGTTCAGGGACGGCCTTGGCGGCAGCAGGAGCAGGCGGTTCAGGCGCCTCCAGACCCAGTTGCTCCAGGCGGGCACGGATCTTGTCGTTCAGACGGTGCGTGACGGCATCCATGGCAACATCGATGGCCGCGGCAAAGCTCTCGCCATCAGCGCCACCATGCGACTTCACGACGATGGCGTTCAGCCCGACAAACAGGGCACCATTGTAACGACGGGGATCAATCCATTCCCGCATCCGCTCCAGACCCGGCTTGACCAGAAGGTATCCCAGACGGGTCAGAAGGTTAGTCTCAAAGACGCGTCGAAGAAGGCTGAAAGCGAGCTTGAGCGCACCTTCACCGGTCTTCAGGGCGATATTGCCGGTAAAACCATCCGTCACGACCACGTCTGTGGTGCCAGCCGTGATATCGTGTCCTTCAACAAAGCCATGGAACTGAGGGCCCAGAGGACTGGCGCGCAGGCGTTCGGAGGCCTGCCGCAGACGCTCATCACCCTTCAGTTCTTCCGAACCAACGTTGAGAAGACCGATTGTGGGCGACGGCAGCCCAAGCGCTGCCTGCGCGAACGCCTCGCCCATGATGGCAAATTCGACCAGATTGCGGGCATCGCAGGCAATGTTCGCCCCAAGATCCAGCATCACGACATCACCGCGCGCCGAAGGCTGGACGGCGGCCATGGCGGGACGCGAAATCCCCGGAAGAGCCTTCACGATGATCTTGGCAAGCGCGAGCATGGCGCCGCTGTTGCCAGCGGAAACGACGCCACGGGCTTCGCCTGCTGCGACAGCTTCCATGGCCATACGCATGGACGAGCCGCGAACGCGCAGTGCGGAAGTCGGCTTCATGTCCATGGGAATACTGGCTTCGGAGTGACGGATATCACACAGGCCAGCAGCTTTGGGGTGTTTGGCCAGAGCGGCACTGAGAAGAGCCTCATCTCCAATCAGGAGAATACGGGCTTTCGGGTGCCGGTCGGCAGCCAGATCAAGTCCGGCAAGGACGATATCCGGGGCCCTGTCACCACCCATTGCATCGACGGCGAGGGCGTAAGGCCCGGAGGCCGCGATGTCACGTTCGGGCGTGACAGGCGCTTTGGTCATTGAGACAGTTTCCCGGACAGCATCACAGATGCGGGCCGCACCCTAAAGAGCACGGACCCGCAGGTAGGGATCAGGCGCGGACGGCGGTCTTCAGGCCCTTGCCGCTGTTTCCAGCAGCGACCACTTCACGGCCGTCATAGTGGCCACAGTGGCTGCAAACATGGTGCGGACGCTTCATCTCGCCACAGTTCGAGCACTCTGCATGAGCCTCGACGGTCAGGGCGTCGTGGCTGCGACGCATGCCACGACGGGACGGCGTAGTCTTTCTTTTAGGGACGGCCATGGCTTTTATGCCTCTTTCTGCTTCAGTGTCGGCACCCCTGTTCCGCTGCCCGCGGTATCCGGTGCCCTGTTGTTCGTCGTCTCGTCATTACGTCGAGTTCAGGCGGGCGGCTCTAGCAGAGCCTGAAGAAACCCGCAAGTCAGACGTGGGATTTTATTCTTTCCTGTCCCCGTTTTTCAGCGCCGAAAGTGCCGAAAACGGATTGGGACGGCGTGGGCCATCCGGCCCCTCGCCAGACAACTCTGCCCCTTCTTCCCCTTCCGCAGGCGCCACGTCAACTGCATTTTCCAGACCGGCGCCGGGTTTGCGCGGATACGGGTCCAGCATCAGGGCCAGTTGTTCGGCTGCGGCATCGCCGATATCGAGGGCCTTTCCATCATGTGGAACCTCGTCCGGACCATCCAGATCAATGGAATCGATATCGAATTCGTCTTCCGGCATGTCGGCGACGGGAATGAATTTCAGGAAAAATGTTTCAGCCAGAACGTCTTCAAAGGGCTGCGACGTAATGACGCAGACCTGCGTGACCCTGGCGGCAAGGTGGCCTTCAGCCAGAACGCTCCGGTTTTCCGAAGGCGTCAGGCGAAAACGGCAGGTCAGGGTTTCAATCTCGGGGATTCCGAGCCGGGCGGCGAGAGCCTTGCGCTCGGCAGCGGATGCCTCGATCGTCTCGTCCAGTCCCGATCCCAGCCTGCTGAAAGGGATGCGTCGGGAAAATTCGGGTGAATGGGACATTAAGGCACTCCAGCCCCCGGAATATGGGGGAAATCGTTGACATGCAGGCGCCGTTCGGGCACGCGCTCATTTGAGCGGTTCTCTTGCACAGGATAGTTTCCGGATCCATGAATAACGCATCTTCCCCGACGCCCCAAAGCAGAACACGCCTCCTTCGCCGTTTCGCACAGGCCGGAGTGGCATGTGTCCCGCTGCTGCTCGGCGGATGCTCGTTCTTTTCCCCGATTCCCGAGCCACGTGGCTCCCTGATCGAGAAGACCGATTACGCGCAGCTCGTTCCCGGGACCAGTACGCGCACGGACGTCCTCGATCTTCTCGGATCGCCGACTGCGCATGCGACTTTCGATGACAACACCTGGATCTATGTGTCCATGATCACGTCACCGACGCCGCTGACCTTCCCGAGCGTCAAGAAGCAGCAGGTTGTTGTCCTGAACTTCGATAACGGCGGCGTCCTGCGCAAGATGGACACGTTGAACAAAAAGAACGCGATGTATGTGGGCATGGTGGGCGCAAAAACCCCGACGCCAGGCACCAGTTCGTCCATCCTGCAGGAACTGCTGGGCAATGTCGGCCGCTACAACCCGATGAGCGGCATGAGCAGCCAGTTCGGCGGCAGCTCCGGGCCGATGGGCGGTCAGGGCACCGGCAATGGCGGCTCAGGCAACTCGCTCCCCTAAGACTCTACAGACCTGACTATTTCGGGAGGCTGAGCAGAATGCCCAGACCTCCCAGCGGGCTGTCCATCAGACGGATCGACCCGCCATGGGCATGAATGATGTCCCGTACGATCGTCAGCCCCAGACCGCTGCCGCCGTCCTGACTGCCGCTCGTCCCATTAAGCTCTGAAATCGCCGCCCGTCTGTTTGCTGGCAGGCCGGGGCCATTGTCCTCGACCGTGATTTCAACACTTCGCTCTGCCTCGCGCAGGGAAAAGCGCATGGCGCCCCCATGACGCCGGGCATTTTCCGCAAGATTTGTCAGGACACGCCGCAGCGCATCCGGACGGACCATGGCTTCCACGCCCTCACGCCCTTCCACGCCCAGAACCTGCCCCCCGGCCCGCACAGTGGCTGCGGCAACGTCTTCGAGCATTCCCCGCAGATCGGTCAGAACAGGCTCCTCAGCCCCCTCCCCGCGAGCGAAAGACAGATAGCTGCCGATCAGGCGTTCCATGTCTTCAATATCCGCAACCATATCCGCCAGATCTGGCTTCAGGGTCTCCGCACGGATCGGACCGAAAGTCGGCATCATGGCAAGTGTCAGACGCAGCCTCGTCAGCGGTGTTCGCAGATCATGCGAAACTCCGGCGAGCACAGCCGTCCTCTGCGCCACGAAGCGGTTAACGCGGGCCTGCATGCGATTGAAGGCGATGGCGGCCTGACGGACTTCCCGCGCACCCTGAGGCCGGATCGCCCCCTGATCCCGCCCCATTCCAAACAGTTCAGCAGCATGGCCGAGCCTGCGGATGGCGCGCACCTGATTGCGCATGAACACGCCGGCAATCAGAAAAAGGACTATGGAACTGCTGACGGCCCAGACGACAAACAGCCAGATCGGCCCGATATTCAAGCGCTTGACCGGAACCATGACCACCAACACACCGCGCGGAAGCTGGATGGATGCCCGGACGGTCTGGGGAGATTCCGACCAGTCCACATCATAGGGACGGCCAAGATTTTGCTGGATGGAACGGGCGAAATCATCATCCATCGGGCCGAGCACATGATTGGTACCCTGCCGGGACAGCGTTTCAGTGGGGTGGAATGAAAATACCAACTGGGTCCGGGACGAGGCATCCTGAAGAATGAGCGTCCGCTCATGCTCGGAAGAGGCGTGCTCGATCATGGCGATAACAAGCGAGACCTCACCTGTAACGCCATCCGACAGCCGCCGGGAGACCACATTCAGATAGGTGCCATAGAACAGGCCCAGCGCGATGGCCTGCGTCACCAGCAGCGGAATGAGAACGATCAGCATGGACCGCCCCATCAAGGAACGCGGCAGAATACGCCTTAAGGGGCGATCCAGTTTCTGCCAGGCGTCATCCCGTTCGACCGCGGGATCAGCGTCCCGGTTTGAGAACATAACCCTTCCCACGAACGGTATGAAGAAAACGGGGCTCCTTCGGGTCGGGCTCGATGCGGCGGCGCAGACGGGTGACCTGAACATCGACCGCACGCTCGCCGATCTCATCCATCTCAAGTGCCCGGGCAATGGCCTCCCGTGACAGCACCGTCCCGGGCTGGCTGGTCAAAACGCCGAGCAGAGCAGCTTCGCCCCCCGTCAGATGCACCGCCCCCTGCGGCCCGCTGAGAAGACCGCGTTTGACATCGAATTCCAGCTCCCCCAGACGCAGGATATCGGGAACCTCATCGACCACCGGCAAGGTCGGCACCACCCTGCGCAGATGGGCCCGCAGCCGGAGCAGGAGTTCGCGGGGCTCAAATGGCTTGCCCAGATAATCGTCTGCACCGGCTTCCAGACCGCCAATCCGGTCTGCGGGCTCGCCACGAGCCGTCAGGAGCAGGATCGGAAGCGACAGCCCTTCCCTGCGCAGACTGTTCGTCAGGGACAGACCGTCCTCACCGGGCATCGTAACGTCCAGAACGAGCGCGTCCGGCTGAATGCGCTGGAGGACTTCGCGTGCGGTCAGGGCATCGGGCGCCGTGCTGACACGATAGCCGTTTTCGGACAGGTAACGCTGAAGCAGCCGCAGCAGGCGCGAATCATCATCAACGACCAGAATATGCTCATCGCTCATCGTACTGGACTTTCCACCGAAGCCTGAAGAGGCGCCAGAACACGCCGGAATCCCTCGACGGCCGTCATGCCGGCTTCACGATACGCCCGGGTCATGACTTCCCGGATCATCAGGAACAGTTCGCGCTCAAGCGCCTCTCCGGTCGTCGTCAGTCGCAGAGGCCGCCTGCGTCGGTCATGACGGTCTTCTTCCTGAATGAGCAGCCTGCGCTCCCGCAGATCCCCCAGAGCGCGCCCCAGAGACTGCTTGGTGATGCCAAGGCTGTTCAGGAGCACGCCGGGAGTGATGCCGGGATGGACAGCTGTCAGAAACAGGATGCGATGATGCGCAGGTCCCAGTCCCTTTTCACGAAGGAGGGCCTCGCAGTCGGCATTCAGGGTGCGCCAGGCCAGCATCATCGCCTCGTAGGACTGACGGATACGGTCTTCGCGCAGATAAAGATGCGCCGTGGCGGAGGACGGAACGTCCATAATGCGGGAATTCACCGGAGAATTTCTTCCACATATCCAAATCGTGCAAAGTCGGTAATGCGTTGCGGATAGAGGATGCCATCCAGATGATCATTCTCGTGCTGCAAGACATTGGCGTGAAAACCTGTCGCCTCGCCTTCGACCGGATCGCCATTTTCATCCAGCCCTGAATACCGCACCTTCGCATGGCGCGGCACATCGGCTCGCAACCCCGGAATCGACAGACAGCCTTCGCTGCAGATCATCATGTCATCATCGACAGGCGTGATTTCGGGGTTGATGAGGACGCGGGGCAGCAATGCCTCTTGGGGATTCGCCACACGGTTCGTGGGAACGTGATAAACGAAGATCCGCAGGGACTGATGTACCTGAGGCGCAGCCAGCCCCGCACCACGGGCATCGGCCATTGTTTCCATCATATCTGCGATGAGCGACTGGATTTCCGGGGATTTCGGGTCGGAAACGGCCTGTGCCACCTGATGCAGGACGGGGTGGCCCATGCGGGCAATCTTGAGCAGGGCCATGAAAACATCTGTCCTTCAAACGGGAGTGGCATCCGGATATCCCAGAGTGCGCGCTGGGAATAATCCATTCAAGCGTCCCTGAATGAATTGCGTTCCCCGCAAAAGGTGTGTTAAGGGCACCATCCTTAGTTGGATTGCCATATCACGGGTGGCGCTGAAGAGCGGGCCCATAAGGAGTTGACGGCACCGTGCAGGTTCTCGTTCGTGACAACAATGTTGACCAGGCGCTTAAGGCGCTCAAGAAGAAGATGCAGCGCGAAGGCGTATTTCGTGAAATGAAGCTGCGTCGCCACTTCGAAAAGCCCTCCGAAAAGCGCGCCCGCGAAGCAGCTGAAGCTGTTCGTCGCGCCCGCAAGATGGAGCGTAAGCGTCTGGAGCGTGAAGGCTTCTAAGCTTTCCCGTCCTCCGAACGGAAAAAAAGCCGCATCCTTCGGGACAGCGGCTTTTTTTATGTCTGTAATCCTGATGCCTCCCTGAGGCGCAGTTCCCTGCCCGCCATGGGCGGACAGGAAACGGGCAGCTTACGGGGCGTCCATCAGTTTCTGGCTGAGATAGATGGCTTCCAGAGCACGCTCATGAGCAACTTCCGTCGCATTGACTGTCCCGGCATGGCCGCCCTCCACGTCTTCGTAATACAGGAAGGGCAGCTTCAGGCTCTCAAGCCGGGCCGCAAACCGACGCGCATGGATAGGACCCACCCGGTCATCGCGCGTTGACGTGAAGATGAACGGCTCAGGATATGATACCCCGGCCTTCAGGTTCTGCAGGGGCGACATCTTTTCCCAGAAGGCGCGCGGCCCCGGTTCGGAAATGCTGCCATATTCGGCAGCCCATGACGCGCCTGCCGCCATCTGCTCGTAATTCATCATGTCCAGAAGAGGAACGCCAATGATGGCTGCGTTCCACAGGTCAAGATGCTGCGTGAACTCCACACCCGCCAGAAGACCACCATTGGACCGCCCCCGCAGACCCAGATGCTTGGGCGACGTGATATGCCTGGCAACCAGATCGCGGGCCACTGCAGCGAAGTCATCATAGGCCTTCTGCCGCCCTTCCCGCCGTGCAACATCATGCCATGCCGGGCCGAATTCTCCACCACCACGGATATTGGCCATGACGTACACGCCACCACGGTCAAACCATGTAATCCCCAGATCCGGATGATAGACGGGCAGATAGGACAGTCCGAAACCGCCATACGCCGTCATCAGGGTTGGCCGGGCTCCATCCTTCTGCCAGTCTCGGCCATGAACGATAAAATAGGGAATGGCCGTGCCGTCCGTACTGGTCGCCGACATCTGTTCAACGACCAGCCCGGACGCGTCGAACAGAGCAGGCTGGTGATACAGCGGCTGCGTGGTCTGCGAGGTCGTATCGAGGCTCCAGAGCTGCGGCGGCTGAATGAACCCTTCAAGCTGAAGATAGGCCTGCGGAAGCTTCGGGTCTGACGAAACGATTTCCGCTGCCATGTTCCGGGGAAGCGCAATGGATCGCGCGCTCCATGCCCCACCTGGGTCATGCCGAAAAAGCTTCAGGACAGGCTGGACGTTGTCATACACCACAACCACCAGACCATCCCTGGTCACGGCCACAGCATTCCCCATGCCGTCCCCAATGGTCTGGCGGGACGTCGGCGACAGAATAAGCTGGGGCTGGGACGGCTTGGCAGGGTCCAGTGCGACAATACTGTCCGCACGGAGTGTCCGATCGGGCAGTCCCCAGTCCTGAAGCAGATGGAGGACCAACTGGCCGTCCAGATAAGAAAGGCTGTCGTATTTCTCCGGCAGGGGCAGCCGACTCAGCTGATGCGTGACAGGATTGAAAAGGCTAACTTCGGTGTGAAAGAAATCCCGGTGACGGCTGATGAAAAAAAGCTGCCGCCCCTTCTCATCACGCAGGCTCTCTGGTGAGACGTCCATGTCCGTGGTCTGTCCACGATAGACCTCCACGGCCTGAGCCAGCGACTGACCACGACGCAGCCGCCGGACCGAATAGGGATAGCCCGAGCGGGTCAGCCCCGCATCGCCTTTTCCCCAGTCGCGCGAAACCAGAAGCGTATCGGCATCGACCCAGGTGACCGTCTGTTTTCCAGATGGCAGAACAAAGCCGTCTTTTACAAAAGAACCCGTCTGGGTGTCATATTCCCGAACCACATGTGCATCTTCCCCCGCCTGGGACAGGGACATCAGGCAGAAGCGATCCTGCGGGCCGAGACAGTCCAGACCTTCCATGACCCAGTTGGCGTGCTCGGCACGCGCCAGAGCATCAAGATCGAAGCGCGTTTTCCATGTCGGGTGACCGGAATTGAAGGACACTATCGAAGCACTGCGCCAGATCCCACGGACATGGACGTCGTCCTGCCAGAAGTTCCAGATTTCTCCGCCCTGCTGCGTAGGAACGGCAAGACGTGCCGGGGACTGCTGGGCCGTCAGGATTTTTTGATAAAGAGGTTTGTAGCGGGGATCCGAAGTAAGGACGCCCTCTGTGTGGGCATTCTGCGCCCTCACCCAGCCCAGCGCCTTCGCACCGTCCGTCTGGTTCAGTTCAGCGGGGGACGGGAGAAAGGACGGACCTGCATATGCTGCCAGAGGCAGAACGGAGAGAGACAGGCACAGTGCTCTCGCAAGAACAGGAAACATGGAAAGCCTTTACGATACCGACAATATCGACATCGTAAAGACATCCGACCGATCAGGCCACAGCTGCAGCGCTGACGGCTTCCTCGACTTCCTGAAAGCTTGGCATCAGGTCTGAAGGAATACTCTTGCGCCCGATCTCAACGCTCACCTGAGGCGCATTTCCCTGAAGATGCGCGACGATGACGGAACGAACGAGGTCGAGATAGGACGACTCTTCCTCGACTACCCCCCCCAGCCGGCTCGCAATCGGAGCAACAATTCCATAGGCCAGAAGAATACCAAGGAAGGTTCCCACCAGCGCGCCTGCGATCATTTCGCCGAGCACGATCGGCGGCTTGCTGATGGAGGCCATGGTCTTGATGACGCCCAGAACCGCGGCCACAATTCCCAGAGCAGGCAGTGCATCGGAAACGGATTGCAGGGCATGGGGAAGATGCATTTCCTCGCGCATGTTCTTCTTGAGCTCGTTCCCCATCACTTCATCCATCTGATACGGATCGGTGGCGTTCATGCCCGCCATACGCAGATAATCGCAGATGAATGAACAGACATGCGGATTGTCGCGGATTTTCGGAAAAGCGCCGAAAACCGTACTGCCCTGCGGATCTTCGATGTGGGATTCCAGCGCCATGAATCCCTTGGAGGATGCCAGTTTCGAAATATGGAACAGCAGGCTCAACAGATCGACGTAATCTCCCCGACCGTACTGGGAGCCTTTCATGGCCTTTTTGATTCCGGCGGGAAGATGTTTGACGGCGCCCAGGGAGTTGGCCATCAGGAAGGTCCCAACCGCGGCTCCCAGGATAGTCAGAAGTTCGAAAGGCATTGAGGAGACAAGAGGGCCGATAGCTCCTCCCGATGCAACGAACGATCCGAAAACGCAGCCCAGAACAACGACCAGACCGATAATGATGAACATCCGAAAATTTCCTGACTGACTTGAATTTATTGAGAAATATCGGGCGACAGCACCAGGATGATGCGACGGTTCCGGGGGTTGAGAGGTTCTTTCGGATCAAAAAGATCCCGGTCGGCATATCCGCTGATGGACTTCAGCCGTCCGTCCGGAAAACCGCTCTGGACAACGAGATCACGAACAGCGACCGCACGCGCGCTCGACAGGCTCCAGTTGCTCAACTGACCGGGACGATAAGGAGCGGCGTCGGTGTATCCGGCGATGGAAAGCTTGCCATGCAGTTTCTCGAGATACGGAACAATCGTCCTGATCAACTGAACGGCGTGAGGGTTGGGAGATGACTGCCCCATGGTAAACATCGGCTGATGCTCGGAATCCGCAATCTGTACGTGCAGTCCGTCATCCCCCACCGTGACCGAGACCTGTGAACGGACATCGGCCAGCTCAGGAGTATTGCTGATGAGGGCCTGGATTTTCTGCGCAGCGGCAACCCTGGCTTCCTGCTCGGCTTTTGGAGCCGAAGGCGTAACAGGGGGTTCCCCGGGCTGGATCTGGTTGTCGTGTAGAACGACGATCTGTGCCGTATGCACGCCAGGAGGCGTCTGATCCTTCGCCTGCTGGGCGTTTGCAGCGCCCTGAGGTGGTTTTCCGTACTGGTCCTTACCCGGCTTCAGGGCAACTGCCTTTGTCTCCAGAGACACCGGCTCCGGGGCTGCGGGCAGAACGTTGTCCACTGGCGGTGGCATGTCTTTCCACACAGCCATAGGATTGAAGAAATTGGCGATGCCCTTACGCTGTTCTTCCGTCGTGGCGTTGATGAGCCACATGACAAGGAAGAACGCCATCATGGCCGTTACGAAGTCGGCATAGGCAATTTTCCACGCCCCTCCGTGGTGACCGCCTTCGACCACATCAAATCGCTTGATGATGATCTTTCGAGCTTCTTTGCCGTTCTGGTTGGACATCCCGCCTCCTGAGTGTCCCCAGTATGGCGGGCAAGTTCTTAAGGAGAGGTTTAAGAACGGTCCGGAAGCTGCACTCCGGTCATGAACTCTGGCGGTCTGAAGGTGTAGCAGCGGATGGCCTGCCCCCGGACCTCCCGACACAGCGTGGCCGCTTTTTCAGGAACCACGCCATGCCGCTGCTCCTCGACCATGACGGCCTTGCCGCTCGCTGCGGCGGGAAGCTGAAAAAGATTCCAGCGCGGGTCTGTCCCGATAACAGGCAGGATATTCTGAGTGAACGCCAGCCGGGCCGCCAGACCATAATCTTCGACTGCCAGGGCAGTTGCCCCCTCCGCTTTGGCCTTCAGGGCGAGCTCACGGGAAAATATCTCCCAACCTCCCGTCAGGCGCAGGACCGGATCGCGGTGCGGCACGAGATGCAGAGGCGAAAAGACCGCCTGAATGCAGACGATGACCGTCAGCGCCAATCCGCTGATGACAGGCCAGCGGATACTCCAGCCCGCTTCGAGGGCGCCAAGAGCCAGAACCGGATAGATCACGGCAGGCCAGTTTGGCTGAACACGGTCCCCGAATGCATGCATGACGAACACGGCCATCGGAACAAGGGCCAGCCATGCCAGAAGCTG
The DNA here is from genome assembly GCA_937880175.1 of uncultured Gluconobacter sp. Taxonomy (GTDB): domain Bacteria; phylum Pseudomonadota; class Alphaproteobacteria; order Acetobacterales; family Acetobacteraceae; genus Gluconobacter. The sequence goes on along the minus strand of CALFLO010000008.1, from coordinate 262 downwards.
GTTCCGCTTGAGGCAGGCCCAGAGACCGGTTGCGAACAGGGCAAAAATGAGGGGCGTGGCGAGACCGATCTGCCCCCCGAGCAGTTCGCCCATAAACTGGACAGCGCGCGCTGGATGCCAGTCTCCTGCCCTTCCTCCCTGCCTGAGAAAGCTGGCCCAGTGATGATGCGCGTTCCACAGGATGACAGGTGACATCGCGACAAACAGCCCCGGAACTGCAAGCCACGGCCCGGGTTGACGGCGCAGTTGGCCCGTTGTGAGG
>CALFLO010000007.1 GCA_937880175.1 uncultured Gluconobacter sp. | reverse complement strand
CCGCTTTTCATCGCCCTGAAGCGCAGTCGGCCCGCCACGATGACACGCCGCATCTTCCAACCCAGAGACGGCGCTTCCTCAAACAGCTCGTCCCCCGCCGAAAGCAGATTTCCCAGTGCCGGAACAAGGGGGGAGGCCGCCAGCACCACCCCGCCAACAACCCGCCACGGACGCACCAGGACGCACCACAGAACAGCTCCTGTGAGCACAAAAACCGGCAGTCTCAGCTAGGCGCCATCCCCCCCGCCCGTGCGCCAAACAGGCCAGACCCTCTCACGACCCATGAAATGCAGAAGCGGGCTCGCCATCCCGAACACCAGCGCAGGCAGCAGCAGACTGGCCGCTCCTATGAGGAGAACAGAAATCCCCGGAACAGCCCCCTGCCACGCCCGTAAAACCCGGCCCACAACGAGAATATCCGACAGAGACAGCAACCCCAGCAGCAGGGAGACCGCCACACCCAGCACGCTCCAGCCCTCGACCCCTGCCGCCATACCGAGCGCGGCGTGGATCCCAAGCCACAAAACAACAAGCCCGGGCAAAGGCGGAAACGGCAGCCGCAACACGGCCAACACCGGGAACCGAACCCCCAACGCAGCCGTCAGAACCAGCAGTGACAGATCAAGAAGCGCGGCTTCGAGCGCAATCCGGGAACAGACGGCTAGCCCCTCGGCCTGAGCCGCCATGACCAGAACCATCAGCAGGACAGGCCGAAAAAGCCCCAGATCTCCGGGCCGGAATGCTCCCAGAACCGACCATACCACAAGCCCGATCACGCCCGCCCCCAGCCCCGCGACCAGTTCGGCTGGAACACTTCCCGGCGCATGCCAGACAAGCGACACCGCCAAAATCGCCATTACGGCCGGAAACGCGCCGCCCGGTGCCCCGTCCCGCAGACGCACAAGAACGGACCAGAACAGAACCGGCAGCAGCGCCAGCACAACACATGTCTGAGCGGGAAACAGGACACCCAGCAGCAGAGCGGGAACGCTCCATACCGCCGGACAGGCTTCCCGATCCAGTGCCGCAATCACTCCGATCGCAACCGCCGCAACTGCTGGCGACAGAGCCAGAACTGCGGCCAGCGCCGCCAGACAGAGGACAGCAGCTCTCCAAACCTGCCCGGGCTGAACAGCCTGCAGACAGGCCGGAACAATCAGAACCGCAAGGCTGAGAGAGACCGGATCACAATGAAAAAGGGAGGCAAAAATATGCAGGGCGCGGTCCGGACAAAAGGTGGGAACGGACCGCAACCATCACGACCGTCAGATCATGGCGAGAGATACCTTGCGTTTCGGCGGAGGGAAAGCACCGTCCAGCGTTTTGAGATCCGCATCCGTCAGGCTGATCTCCAGACTGGCAAGATTTCCGGCGACATGCTTGGGAGAGCCAGCCTTCGGAATGGCCATGATATTTGGCCGATGCAGCACCCAGGCCAGCGCGATCTGGGCCGGATCGGCAGGCCCCTGCGACGTCTCATGACGCGACGCCACGTCTTTGAGCGCCGGATGATCCAGAAGCTCCCCACCCTGTCCCAGCGGCGAATACGCCATCGTAACAGTCTCGGAGTTCAGATCATGATCCAGAAGATCGAACTCTGTCCCGCGATGCTCAAGATTATACAAAACCTGATTGACCAAACAGTTTCCGGACAGGCTCTCGATTTCTTCCATGTCATCGACATCGAAATTCGAAACACCCCAACCCCGGATCAGTCCATCATCCTTCAGATCCTCAAAAGCCCGGATCGTCTCTTCAAGAGGCGTGCCCCCGCGCCAGTGCAGCAGATACAGATCCAGCCAGTCCGTTCCGAGATGCTTCAGTGAACGCCGGCACGCCTTGCGCACGCCATCATAAGACGCATTGGACGGCACCACCTTGCTGACAAGATAGACGTCATCGCGCACATCCGCGATCGCCTCGCCCACCAGATCTTCCGACCGGCCGTTGCCATACATCTCGGCCGTATCGACAACCTTCAACCCGGCTTCCAGCCCCTGACGCAGACTCTCGATTTCGTTCACACGCCGCGCGGCGCTGTCGCCGATATTCCAGGTTCCCATGCCCAGCGCGGGAACCGTGACACCATTCCTGAGTGTGACTGTTTTCATGACCGTTTCCTGTCTGTGTTCTCAGACAACGACAGGATCCGCCTGCTGTTCCCTCACAACATCGCCCGGCGCCACACCATTGGCCGCCAGCAGGTCCCGCAGCTTCCGCACAATCGGGAAAACTTCGACGTTGTGGTCACCGCCGAGTTCGCGCCAGGCGTTCTGCTCCAGTTCCATGATTTCCCGGTCTTCTTCAAAAATCCGGTTCGTGAAAATACCCAGCGCAGGCCAGATCACGTCAATCAGGAACGGCGTTTTGGGGCGCAGCACCGAAAGCAGACCAAAAGTCTGCGTGCTCATCCCGTCCGCCGTATCGGGAACGTAAACGCTGAACAGCTCCATGATCAGATCGCCGTCCTTGTCATGGATTTTCAGGCTCTGATACGGGTAGGTCGTGCGGATGCTGACGATTTCCTCAACCGGCTGCTCCCGGTTCGGGTCATCATGATGCTTGCCGAAAATCAGCCGTTCCGCGAGGGGCTGCTGGTTTCCACTGCGCGCAAAACTATATCGCGCCTCAATGAAGTTCTCGCCCGCATCCTGCCCCAGAAAACGCGCCTTGATCTGCCCCATCTGGCGGCGGTGCAGGAACTGATGGTTCATGTCCATCAGGTTCTCATGCATGAACGTGTAGTGGCACTTCACAACCGGGCTGAAACGCCGCGTCTTGAACGCCGGATTATCCACCTGCGCCAGAGGCGGCAGGGGCACGCTCTCAGCTTTTTCCGCATCGCCCGGAAAAATGAAGATCATCCCACCCGCCTCACGACAGGGATATGTCTTCACACCATTCGGCAGCTTGCCCTTGCCAAGATACGGCACATCAATGCATCGCCCGGATCGCCCATAAGCCCAGCCATGATAGCAGCACTGCACCGCCTCACCGCTGACCTTGCCCAGACTCAGCGGAACCTGACGATGCGCACAGCGGTCTTCAAGCGCGAAGACCGTACCTTCCTCGGGGCGCACCAATGCAATGGGATGACGCCCGAAACGGCGCCCGATCGTCTTTCCGCGTTTAAGATCCTTTGACCAGGCCAGCGGATACCAGAAGTCTGGATTGATATCGACGCGGCGGAGGTCAGTTTTGAAAGATGCGGCGGAAGAATTCGTGGGATCTGGCACAGTCAGGCGTCCTCTCCAGTGAAATGAAAAACACCTCGGATACGTTGCGCTTTCCATCAATGGCTTCAGACACAGTTTGAAACCTTACCCCGCCTTTTTCCAGCCCCGCTCTTCCTGTTTCCAGTACACGAGATTGTGACCGGAAGATTTCATCGCCACCCAGCGTTGTCTTGCCCGCTGAACCGAGTGCGGATTTCCGCCATCGAACAGATCGAAAATCCGGGTGAAAGGCGCGAACTCATCGCCCCCCGCCCCGTCAACGCGAAACAGAAACCGCGCCTCATTGGGCACGTCGTCGCCCTCGGTCAGCCAGATCGGCTGCCGGGCTGCGTGACCGGTCTTGACTGTGCCATGCGGAAGCCAGACCGGATCGCGGCACGCCCAGAGCGCCGTATCCAGCGCCATGACCGCAGCCGCATCCGGACACCGCACAAGCGCACGCTCCCCCGCATCCAGCGTCCGGCCCAGCAGGGCCGGAAGCGCTTCTTCAAGCGGCGTGCGCGTCAGATGATAGAACCCGACATCCACAGCGTGGTCCCGCTTCTCAGGCGCTGGCTTCGTGGGACTTCACGAAACAGTCCAGCAGACGCACGCCAAAGCCCGTCGCACCCTTCGGCGCGATAGCGGACGCCTTGGTCTTCCAGGCCGTCCCGGCGATATCCAGATGCGCCCAGTCCGTGTCGCCCACGAAGCGCTTGAGAAACTCGGCTGCAAGAATGGCGCTGCCCGGACGGCCGCCGATGTTCTTCATATCGGCAATGTCAGAATTGAGCTCGCGGTTATAGGCCTCGCCCATCGGCATCCGCCACAGCCCTTCACCAACCTGCGCCCCGGCCTCGGCCAGCCCCTTCGCCAGCGTATCGCTGTTGCTGAACAGACCCGCGTTCTCGTAGCCAAGGCTGACCACGATCGCACCCGTCAGCGTCGCCAGATTGACCATCAGCTTCGGGCTGAAACGCGCCCGCGTATAGGACAGCACATCCGCCAGAACGAGACGCCCCTCCGCGTCAGTGTTCAGCACTTCGATCGTCTGACCATCATAGGCCCGCACGATATCGCCCGGACGCTGCGCCCCGCCGGACACCATGTTCTCGACAAGGCCCACTACCCCGATCGCATTCACTGGTGCCTTGCGACGGGCCAGCGCGCTCATCAGACCGATCACGGTCGCCGCGCCACCCATATCGGTCTTCATCTCGTCCATGCCAGCCGCAGGCTTGATGGAGATGCCGCCGCTGTCGAACGTCACACCCTTGCCGATGAACGCCAGAGGCGCCTCGCTGCCACCGCCATCGTGACGGACAATCACCGTCCGTGGCTTGTGCACACTGCCCTGCGCCACACCCAGAAGCGCGCCAAAGCCCAGCTCCGTCATGGCCTTCTCGTCGAGAACCTCAACCGTCAGGCCCAGTTCACGCAGCTCTTCGATACGCTGCGTAAAGGTCTGGGGATAAAGCACATTCGGCGGCTCGCTCACCAGATTCCGCGTCAGGATCACACCCTGGGACACCGCATCCAGAGCCGCCCAGCGCGTCTGCGCTGCTGCCACATCGGACACCGCGACATGCAGCGTCTTCAGAACCGGACGGCTGGTGGGCTTCTTGGTGCGATACAGATCGAAATCATAGGATGCGAGGCGCGCACCCAGAGCCGCTTGCGGAGCAAACTGCTCCAGCCCTTCGGAGACGGCCAGAACCGCGCTCTCGACACCATCCAGCAACAGCACCGCACGACCGGCCGCGTTCTCGACCGCCACGGCATCCACAGCAGCACCTTTCGGCGTCACGCCAGCAAGCACGATCTGCGACAGCCCCTCGGCTGGAGCCGGGAGTACCACGCTCTGCCCGGCCTCTCCCTTGAAGCCCTTCAGGGCCACAGCGCGCGAGAGCGCACCGGCCGAAGCCTTATCCAGCGTGGCAAATGTCTCGCCAGCCGCCGCCTCGCACAGCAGGACAACAGCCTTGGGGGCATCCGCAGAAAATGCTGGAAGGGAATCGAAAATCACTGAAAGCATGATGGTCCTGTCGTCCGAAACATGAAGTCGTTGCCTCCGTTATCGGGAACACCGACCGCCCATACAAGTCCTCCGCTCACCCGGCATGAAGAAAGACCACGTGATGCGCCGTTCTGTCCTGACGCTGATGCTCTGCTCCGGCCTCGCTTTCGCTCCCCCACACGGGCATGCCGCCGCTGCCAGTACCAAACCCACCTCGAAAATGACTGACATCCAGCCGATCCTGATCGGCAACAGACCCGTCACAGTTCACCCCACAGGGTTTCCTCCCGTGACCATCACCCCGTTCTGGCGCGAGAACGGAAATGCATGGGGCTATACCCTGTATGCCGTGAGCACCCCCGATACCGAACAGCCGGACCGCACCACCCTCGTAGGCACGGAGGATGCAGACCATAATGGCCAGCTTCTCGACATGGTGCAGGACATTCCCCACACCGGCGAAGACGCGCTCCAGACCATCCATTTCGCGTCGGGCCACGTGAACGGAAAACCGGCCCTCCTGCTGTTCGTAAGCACCCGCGACAACGGCACCAATCCGGTCCCCCAGTTGAGCCCCGCGCATATCCGCATCTACCAGTTGACGAAAGGAGACGGAGAACCGGGCAGCACACTGTTCTATTTCGCGCTCCGCACCACGCTCCAGTCTCCTGTCACGACATGCCACGCGGATATCGCCCTGAGTGCGGCGACAAAAATCCCGTTTGCAAAATGGAACGGCGACCAAGAGCCTGTCCCGACCTGCCTACAATAACGGGTGCATCAGCACATGACGCAAAAGCCATCTTGGAGTAGTCTGGACAAATGACTTCTGCCTCCCCCATCATCGTCCGTGCGGACGATGACCGCGCCCTTCTGGCCCTGGCATTCCGGCTTGCATCCGAAGCCTCGGACATCATCAACGCCATCCGCGAACGCGGTTTCCGGACAGACATCAAGGACGATGCCTCCCCGGTTACGGAAGCGGACCATGCCTCCGAACAGCATATCCTGTCCGGCCTGCGTGCGGCCTGCCCGTCCATCCCCGCCATTGGCGAAGAAGAAATGTCGGCAGGTATCCGGGTGAGCGCGGAAGACTCCTATTGGCTGGTTGATCCGCTGGACGGAACGCGCGGTTTTGCATCGGGCGGGAAGGATTTCACCGTCAATATCGGTCTGGTCCGCCATGACCGGCCGGTTCTGGGCGTGGTCGCCCTCCCCGGTTACGGCCTGATCTACAGCGGCGGTCAGGGCCTCGGCGCGCACCGTTCAGACGGCACACACAGCACCCCGATCCGCACCGCTACGCCCCCTGAAGAGGGCCTGCGCGTGCTGGCCTCCAGCCATCACGGCAATCCTGAACTGCTGGACCGCTGGCTCGCCGGGCGCAAGGTCGCCTCGATCGACAAGCTGTCGTCCTCGGTCAAATTCATGCGGGTCGCCGAAGGGGCTGCGGATTTTTACCCCCGCTTCGGACCCACGATGGAATGGGACACGGCTGCCCCCCAGGCCATTCTTGAAGCCGCAGGTGGCGCCCTGCTCGACGAGACCGGCGCGCCCCTGCGTTACGGCAAGCCCGATAGGCTGAACGGCTCCTTCTACTGCACGGGAGGCGCATCTTGAGCGACACACGCCACACCGAACGCCTGACCGCCACACCTGAAGGTATCCGCCGCGCCGCCGAACTTCTGAAAGCCGGCAAGCTGGTCGCCTTCGGAACCGAGACCGTTTACGGCCTTGGCGCCATTGCCTCGTCCGACACCGCTGTCGCCCGGATTTTCGCCGCCAAGGGACGCCCGCGCTTCAACCCACTCATCAGCCATCTTCCTGATGCCGAAAGCGCCTTCGCGCAGGCCTCGCTGAGCGGCAGGATGGAAGAGATTGCGCATGCACTGGCCGCGCGTTTCTGGCCCGGCCCGCTGACAATGGTGCTCCCCCGCTCACCGAACTCAACCGTGTCCGATCTGGCTGCTGCGGGCCTGTCCACACTGGCGCTGCGTGTTCCGCGCGGCAAAACGGCTCTGGCCCTGCTCCGTGAAGTCGGCGCGCCCGTTGCAGCGCCCTCCGCGAACGTCTCGGGCACGGTCAGCCCGTCCGATGCGTTCCACGTCCTGCGCTCGCTGGACGGACGGATCGACGCAGTTCTGGATTCCGGCCCCTGTTCGATCGGCGTGGAAAGTACGGTACTGGACCTGACCCGCGAAGTGCCCGTTCTCCTGCGTCCGGGCGGCGTCACGCTCGAAGAGCTGACCGAACTGTGTGGCCCCATCCACCATCCGGACGATTTTTCCGAAATTGCTCCCGCCTCACCCGGCAGGCTGGCCTCGCATTACGCCCCGAGCCTGCCCGTCAGGCTGGACGCCGCATCCATCGCCTCCGATGAAGCCCAGCTCGCTTTCGGCACACCGCTGCCCGGCGCGCGGCTGACATGGAACCTGAGCGAAAGTGGTAATCTGGAAGAAGCCGCGGCGCGTCTTTTCGCCGGGCTGCGCTTTCTGGATGCGGAAGGATCCCGTCGCGGCCTGAAAACCATCGCCGCCCAGACGATCCCCCGCCACGGGCTCGGCCTCGCCATCCGTGACCGCCTGCGCCGCGCCGCCGAACCGCGTCCAGACACCGCGACCCTGTCCTGAGCATGGCGCGGCCGCCCGACCCCAGAGAAATGGACCCCCGGGAAATCAAGATCCTGTCGGACATTCTGGCACTGGTTCTGGACGAACAGCCGGGCCATGCCGCAACGGCGCTGGAGCGGATCCGCCAGATGGCCCAGCGCGACAGCATCACGGGCGGCGCGCTGAAGAACCTGTTCATCAGCCGCATCGGGACAGTGCCGCAGAAAGAAACATCCGATCGCGAAAAACGGCTCCGGGCGCAGGTTTCCGGGCTGGAACGCCGCCTTGGCCAGAGCGAATCAGACACCCGGACGGCACAGATGCGTCTGGGCCGATGCCAGACCGATCTGGGGATCATGCAGATGGAGATCGTGACCGCCCGCATGCAACGGCCATGGCGTTACATCGCGCTGGTCTTCGCGGCTGGTGCGGGGCTGCTGGTCGGCATCGCCGGAACGGAGTTTTATCACAGCCTGTCGGTCACAAGGGCGCCCATCGACCGAGCGTCCTATCTGCGATAGAAACTGTTTCGTTTTTTCGCCTTCCTCCCGCCACGCGCTAGGGATAGATGAAGGGCCATGGCCTCATCCTCCGGTACCTCCGGGCGGCAGATCCTGCCTCTGCTCGACCGCTATATTCTCCGTCAGCTTCTCGTCGCCCTGCTGGCGCTGACGGGCGGTGCCACGGCGCTGATCTGGCTGACCCAGTCGCTGCACTTCGTCTCGATGGTGGTACAGCACGGCCTGTCCCTGCGGGTTTTCATCCAGCTCACGTCGCTGATGCTCCCGTCCTTCATCGCTGTCATTCTGCCCATCACGACCTTTCTGGTCGTGCTGTTCACCTATCAGCGGATGGTGGGAGACCGGGAACTCACGGTCATGCGCGCCGCCGGCCGCTCACCGCTGGAACTCGCACGACCCGGCCTGCTCTGCGCGTTCTTCTCGGTAGTCCTGTGCTATGCCCTGACCCTGTGGCTCGCCCCGGTATCGTATCATGCGTTTCACCGCTACGAGTTCCAGATCCGCAACCGCATGGCCGCCTTCCTGCTACAGGACGGCGTGTTCACCACCCTGTCCAATGACCTGACGGTCTATGTGCGCGGACGCACCAGCGATGGCCAGTTGCACGGCGTTCTGGTCGAAGATGACCGTGACCCCGATTCCCACACCACGATCCTTGCGGAACGCGGGACCATGGTCGTGGTGAACGATCAGCCGCGCGTTGTTCTGTATGACGGCTCCCGCGAGGAAATCGACCGCCATACCGGACGCCTCAACGTCCTGACCTTTGGCCGCAACACGATCGACCTGACCTCGGCACGCCACAACAACCACGAGGACCGGGACCCGGACGAAATGTCCCTCGGCGAACTGTTTCATCCCGATCCGCACGAAGTCTCCGAGCGTGACCGTGGCAAGAACATCGTCGTGGCATGGCGCCGGCTCACCTCCCCGCTGACAGCCCTGTCCTTCGCCATGATCGGTCTGGTCACCGTGCTTCGGGGGGCCTTCTCACGTCATGGCAACATCACGCGTCCCCTGACCGCGATCCTCACCGTTGTCGGACTTCTGGCGATCTCACTCATGCTTCAGAACCTCGCCGGACGACATCTCGCGCTTGTGCCACTGATCTGGCTTGAGGCCATTCTCCCGGCCATCGTCTGCGCCGTCATGCTCTTCCTTGAACAATGGACCGGAACCGTGCGTCAGCCCGCATCGACATCCACGGAAGCCGCCCGATGAAGGCCATCCCGTCTTCCCGCCCGGGCCCATGGCTGACATCCCTGTTCCAGGCCTTCAGCACCACTGACGACCATGCCGGCTTCTCCACGACACTCGCGATCTACATCGCGCGGCAGTTCATGCTCAGCACCCTGTCCATGGTGCTGGCCCTGACCGGACTGGTCTCCCTGTTCGACTTCATCGATCTGCTGCGCCGCGCGGCGACACGCCCCAACGTCCCGGCCAGCCTCATCGTCAAGATCGCAGTCCTGCACGTTCCCTACTACATCATCTATGTGCTGCCCTTCGGCATCCTGCTGGGCGGGATTGTCTGCTTCTCACGCCTGACGCGGTCTTCCGAACTCATCGTCGCGCGCGCCGCCGGTATTTCAGCCTGGCAGTTCCTCGCCAGCCCGCTGGCCTGCGCCCTGCTGACCGGCCTTTTGACAACAACCGGCATCTCCGCCCTGTCCTCGACCATGTTCCGCAGTGCCGAAATGCTGGATCAGACCTATCTGCGCACAGGTGGCGGCCCCCTGACCCTCAACGGTGGCGCCCTGTGGCTCAGACAGTCCGATGACGGGCTGGTTCCGCATGGCGTTGCGATCCTGCATGCCCAGGACGTACACCTCGTCGCAGGCGCCCTGAAAGTCTCGGGTGTCTCGATTTTCCGCCTTGATGACCGGGACCGCCTGATTGTCCGCGTTGAAGCCCCGCAGGGTGCGCTGGGCGATCACCAGTGGATCCTGCACGGGACCTCCATCCTGCAACCCGATCACCTGCCAAAGCAGATCGGAGACATGATCCTGCCATCCGATCTGACGGTCGGTCGCGTTCAGGAAAGTTTTGCATCGCCCGACACGCTGTCCGTCTTCGCACTTCCGGGCTTTATCAACCTTCTGGAGCGTTCGGGATTCCCCTCCATCCGGCACAGACTTCATTTCCAGTCGCTGCTGGCCCTTCCCATTCTGGCCGGGACCATGGCATTGGTATCCGCAGGCTTCTCGATGCGTCCGACACGGCGCGGCGGCGTGGCCCGGATGCTGGGATCGGGAATCGCCGCAGGCTTTGCGCTGTTCACCATCTCGAAAGTGGCCGAACAGTTTGGTGAATCCGGTGCCCTGCCGCCGGTTCTTGCCGCATGGGCGCCGACAGGTGCGGGGCTCTGCCTCGCCGTGGCCCTTTTGCTGCACATGGAGGATGGTTGATGACGGTGCCCCTGTGGCTCCCAACACGCGCCCGCAGACGCGCTTCGTTCGTCGGTGCCACGCTGATGGCTGGAACCGCGCTCGTGGCGCCGCAGAAAATGTCTGCCAACACGATGCAGCGCGACAACTCCCATGTCATCGTCATCGGAAAACCGACATCCCAGACCGATCCCCTGACCTATCTTGCCGATAGCGAAAGCTACGCCAAGAACGGCCTGATCACATGGGACGGTAATGTCCGCGTCTGGCAGGGCGATCACGCCATGCGTGCCGACCGCGTGACCTATGACCGCAGCACCGGCATCCTGTCGGCCAGAGGCCATGTCGCCGTCGTGGAACCCGATGGCAGCACGACCTATGCCGATTACGTCGAGTTCAGCCACGGCATGCATGACGGCATCGGCAGCGGCATCTTCATCCGCATGGAAGACAACGCCAAACTCGCCGGCAACGGCATGCGCCGTACAAACGGCATGCTCAACGACCTGACGCATGCCGTCTACACGGCCTGCAAGATCTGCGAAAAAAACCCTGACCTGCCCCCGTTCTGGCAGTTCCAGGCCTTCGACGCGACACAGGACGTGCAGCACAAGCGTCTCGAATTCGATCATGCCTGGCTGAAAATGCTCGGCCTGCCCGTCTTCTATTTCCCGTTCTTCTCCATGACGGATCCATCCGTGAAGCGGCAGAGCGGCTTCCTGATGCCCGGCATCAGCCCGCATGACCGCTATCTCGGCACCTATTTCACGCTTCCCTATTTCTGGGCCATCGACAAGCAGCAGGACCTCACGGTCCGCGGCCTCGTCTCCACCAAGACCGGCCCGGAACTGACCGCGCAGTACCGCAACCGTCTCAATTACGGCGCGATCGACGTTACCGGAGGCATTGCCTACGACACCCATGACGAAAGCCGTTACAGGAACACTTTCGGCAACAATGTCGGCGCCTCCAGCGAATACGGCGTGCAGGGTTACGTGTTCGGCCGCGCCAATTTCGCCCTCAACCGCAACTGGCAACTCGGCGCGAACATCAACGTCGCGAGTTCCGCCAATTACATGCGTGACTACCGTGTTCCTGGCTACGGTCAGGAAATGCTGAACTCCAACCTGTTCCTCGAAGGATACGGTGTTGGTTCCTACATGCGGCTCGACGGACAGGCCTATCAGGGCCTGAACCAGGGCGTCATCCGCAACTCGGACCTGCCCTGGGCACTTCCGCGTCTGACCTATGCGTTTCAGGGACAGCCGGACATGTTCGGCGGCCGCCTCAGCGTCCAGACAACGGACTTCAACCTGTATCGCAAGAACGGCATCAACGATCAGCGCGGCGAAGCGGCCATCCAGTGGGACCGCCCGTTCCACAACAGGCTCGGCCAGCAGTTCCTGCTGACGGCCCGGCTTGATTCGATGGTCTACCACGCCACCAAGGCCTATCAGCAGCCAACCTATTACACGAATGCCGGTGGCAACCATCTCGTCGGGCAGGTCCAGCCGACCATCGCGCTGAAGATGAACTGGCCGTTCCTGCGCAGCTTCGCCAAGGGTCACGGTTCGCAGATCCTGGAACCGATCGCCCAGATCATTGCCGCCCCCAACACCGGCAATTCCCAGAACCGCAACCTGCCCAACGAAGACAGCCTGTCCTACGAATTTACGGACACCACGCTGTTTTCGCTTAACCGCTATCTCGGTACGGACCGTCTCGACGGCGGTATCCGCGCCAATGTGGGCATCCATCAGAACTGGTCCTGGAACGGCCACGCCATCGACATGCTCGTCGGCGAGAGCTTTCAGGAACATATCACCCACAACCGCCTGCCCTATTCCGGCCTCGACCATCACCTGTCGGACCCGGTGGCCCGGCTGCGCGTCAGCCCGAACCGCTTCGTGGACATGACGGCCCGCGGCCGTTTCAATCCCTGGACCCACCAGTTCGACTATGGTGAAGGCCTCATCAGCACCGGCGTTCCGATGTTCCGCCTGACCGGCGGCTATATCTACGCCCCCGTGACGCCATATTATTATTACGCGACAGACTATCGCGAATCCGCCCCCAACGCGCCCTATATGGTCAAGACGAGCGAAGTGACAGGTGGCTTCTCAGCGCGCTGGCGCAACTACCATGCGTCGGGTTTCTTCCGCCGCAGCCTCTCGCGGAAACAGTTCGTCGCAAATGGTGGCACGATCGGCTATTCCAATGACTGTTTCGGGCTGGATATCATGTACATCAAGCAATACACCCGTATCGGCGGCGAACAGCGGAACGAGACCATCCTGTTCAACTTCACGTTCAAGACGATCGGCACCTTCGGAATAAACGGTTGAGCATGTCCAAGACCCATTGCATCGCCTCTACGGCCCTGGCTGCCCTCCTCGCCTTCCCGGCTATGGCAGCAGCCCCCCATCACAAGGCGGCGACAAAACCTGCGGCCACCAAGCCGGCAGCGGCTCCCGTCAAGCCACCCGAGGATCAGATCCTGGCCGTCATCAACGGTCAGGTTCTCACACAGCGTGACGTGGACAACCGCGCCAAGCTCTTCGTGCTCTCGACCGGCCTGCCCATCAGCCCGGAGATCATGGGACGCATGCGCGGCCAGATCATCCACCAGTTGATTGACGAGCGTCTGAAAACGCAGGAAATCCTGAAGCTCCACATCAACGTGGACCCCGATCAGATCGCAGGCGCCATCGCCAATATCGAACAGCGCAACGGGATGCCCAAGAACGCCCTGCGTGATCGTCTGGCGTCCGATGGCGTATCGCTGACAACGCTGATCGATCAGATCCGTGTTCAGATCGGCTGGATGCAGGTCCTGCGTGAAAAGCTGGGTGAAGAAGGCCGGATCACGGCGACCCAGATCAGCCAGCGCGAACAGGCCCTGCAGGCCGAGCAGGGACGTGCCCAGTATTTCATGAGCGAAATCTTCGTCCCCGTGGCCGATCCGCGCCATGACGAAGCCGAACTCACCTTTACCAAGACCATCATCTCCCAGCTTCGCGAAGGCGCCCCCTTCCCGATCGTGGCAGCCCAGTTCTCACAGGCCCAGTCGGCCCTCGATGGCGGCTCCATGGGCTGGGTGCAGGAAGACAACCTCGACCCACAGGTCGTCAGCATCGTCCGCCAGATGCCGATCGGGGCCATCTCCAACCCGATCCAGGTCGCGGGCGGCTTCGTCATTGCCACCGTTCAGTCCAAGCGCGTGGTTGGCAAGCAGATGGGAACCCTGATCGATCTGCGACAGGCCTTCTTCCCGTTCGACGCGCCTCTGAACCCGCAGAACCCGACCGAACAGCAGCGCGCCGCCCTGCAGAAAGCGACAACGGCCGTCCAGACGATCCATAGCTGTGACGCCATGGAAGCGCTCAACAAATCCCTCGGCGAAAAGCGCCCCTCCAATCCGGGATCACAGATTCTGGAGCGCCTGATGCCCCAGATGAAGTCGGTCCTTGAATCCCTCCCCCCCAACAAGGTCAGCCGCCCGCTGGTCTCGATGGACGGGATCGCCCTGCTCATGGTCTGCAATCGCCAGCAGAAAAACCTGGCACAACAGAGCCCGAGCGAAATTGCCGATCAGCTCATGAACGAACGCGTCGAACAGGCTTCCCGCCAGCTTCAGCGCGACCTTCAGCGCCGCGCGATCATCGAGATGCGTCCCGCCGCCAAGGCCACCAACTGACGTGTCCCTGCCTTCACTGCGTGACACCATCCAGGCCCATGGTCTGGATGCGAAGAAATCCCTCGGCCAGCACTTCCTTCTCGATCCGGGCATCTGCGCCCGGATCGCAGCCCTCGGCGGCGATCTGACAGGACGCAGCGTCGTTGAAATCGGTCCCGGCCCCGGCGGCCTGACCCGCGCTCTACTGGACACCCCCGCAAGCCGTGTCGATGTCGTGGAAATCGACGAACGCGCATGGCCCCTGCTGGACGAACTGGCCGACCACTACCCGGATCGCCTTCACGTCGTCCGTCAGGACGCGCTGAAGCTTGATGCCGCCACTCTCGCACCCGCTCCGCGCCAGATCATTGCGAACCTGCCTTACAACGTCGCCACTCCCCTTCTTGTAGGCTGGCTTCGTCAGGCGGCGGAATGGGAACGGCTGTCGCTGATGTTTCAGCTTGAAGTCGCAGAGCGTATCTGTGCCGCTCCGGGAAGCTCAGGCTACGGCCGCCTCGGCGTTTTGGCTCAATGGTGCGCCACATGCTCGGTCGCCCTGCGCATCCCGCCACAGGCGTTTTCGCCGCCGCCCAAAGTCCATTCGGCAGTCGCCGTCATCATCCCGCATGCCGAACAGCCCTCTCCGCAACTGTTCCGCGCCATGGAACAGGTCACGGCCGCCGCCTTCGGACAGCGCCGCAAGATGCTGCGTTCCTCACTGAAATCCATCGGGGGCGAGCGCCTTCTGGAAAAAGCGGAAATCGAGCCGACCCGTCGGGCCGAAACGCTCTCGGTCGCCGAATTTGCGCGACTGGCGGAACTGAACCTCGCCAGCCGCTAAAGGCCCTTACCGGCCCGCGCTTTCCCGTTCACGCTCGAACATATAATCCCGCGTGAACGGCACGGCATCGATCGAGCGGGTCAGCTGAAGCTGGAAGTTCATGTGCCCCTGCACCCGGAACGCCAGCTCGGCCCCCACGAGATAAAATTCGAACATCCTGACAAACCGCTCATCATACAGCGCCAGAACCTTGTCACGATTGGCATCGAAGCGCTTGCGCCATTCCGCCAGCGTCCGCGCGTAATGCAGACGCAGAACCTCACAGTCCGTCATCCACAGCCCGGACCGCTCAATCGCCGCCAGAGTTTCGCTCAGCGCCGGGGAATATCCGCCGGGGAAAATATATTTCTGGATCCACGGATTGGTCGTCCCCGGCCCGTCCATGCGCCCGATGGAGTGAATGAGCGCCACCCCATCCGGCTTGAGGCAGGCCTTCACTTTCTGGAAAAATGCCTCGAACTGCGGCGGTCCGACATGCTCGAACATCCCCACCGAAACAATCCGGTCGAACTGCTGATGCAGATTACGATAATCGATCAACTCGAACCGGACCTGTCCCTCCAGCCCCTCGTCCTTCGCCCGCTTGCGCGCCACTTCAAGCTGTTCGCGTGACAGCGTGATGCCCAGAACCTTCGCGCCATAATCCTTCGCCAGTGTCAGTGCCATGCCGCCCCAGCCACATCCGATATCCAGAACGTCCAGCCCCGGACGATCCAGATTGAGCTTGGAGGCGATATGCCGCTTCTTGGCGACCTGCGCTTCCTCCAGCGTCATGTCCTCGCGTTCGAAATACGCACAGGAATACTGCCGGTCCTTGTCCAGAAACAGGTCGTACAGCGTGCCGTTCAGATCATAATGATGCGCGACATTGCTGCGGGATTTCTTCAGCGAGTTCAACGTCTTCCAGGCCCGCGTCACATAACGCAGACGATCTTCGATTTCCTCGAAGACATGCCCGTGCCCATCGATATTTTCCATCAGAACGCTTAGCAGCGTCTCAAGCGTACAGCCATCGGGCACGATGCTGCCCGCCATGTATTCTTCGCCAAACGCCAGACCGGAGTTGACGATCATTGCCCGCTCGGCCTGCTTCGTCCTGAGATGCACCCCGGCTTCCAGTCCCGGCTTCGGCCCGCGATAGGTTCGGACAATACCGTCACAGAACGTGACCTTCAGGCTTCCTGTCTGGATAAATTTTCTCAAGACAAAATCCAGAATCCGCTTCATTCCGATCTCCTGTTTCCAATACCGGGAAAAAGCCTCAACGGGCCTGTAGTTGTATCCTGCCAGTCAAACGGGCACAAAAAAACCCGGCACGGGAATATTCCCGGCCGGGTTTTCAAGGACAAGGTCAGCGGTATCAGCCTTCGGCTTCTTCCGATGCCTCGCCAGCTTCGGCAGCAGCCTCTTCGGCGGCGTTCTCAGCCTGCAGTTCACCAAGGATGTTCTCATCCTCGTCCTGCACGCCGATGGCTTCGCCACGAGCCTGACGCTCTGCTTCTTCAGCGGAACGGGCAACATTGACCGTCAGCGGAATGGACACTTCCGGATGCAGCACAATGCGTGCTTCCGTCAGGCCAAGCTGCTTGATCGGGTGTGCCAGAACAACCTGCTGACGGGAAATCGTCAGGCCGGCATCCGTAGCGGCAACCGCGATGTCGCGGGTGCTGACGGAACCGTACAGGCTGCCACTGTCGCCAGCCTGGCGGATGACAACGACGGACAGCTCGTGCATGCGCTCGGCAAGACGCTCGGCCTCTTCACGCTTCTTGAGGTTCTGGGCCTCAAGCTGCGCGCGCTCGGTCTCGAAACGCTTCTTGTTGGCAACCGTGGCGCGCATGGCCTTGGCCTGGGGCAGCAGGAAGTTACGGGCATAACCCGGCTTCACGTGCACCAGGTCGCCCATCTGGCCGAGATGCTCGACCCGCTGCAGCAGGATCAGTGCGGTCTGGGACATGATGCTCTCCTCAGTTCACGACGTAGGGGAGCAGGGCGAGGAAACGGGCGCGCTTGATCGCCTGCGCCAGCTCACGCTGCTTCTTGGCCGAAACGGCCGTGATGCGGCTCGGCACGATCTTGCCGCGCTCCGAAAGAAAACGGCTCAGCAGACGCACGTCCTTGTAGTCGATCTTCGGCGCGTTGGGGCCGGAGAACGGGCAGGACTTGCGACGACGGTAGAACGGACGACGTGCGCCAACTGCCGTGCGACGGGCAGCCGGGTTCACTTCGCCGACGTCGGGAGTGATGGTCTCGGACATGTTTCTTACTCCGCTCCGGCCGTCTCGCGAGCATCTTCCTGCTCGCCACGTGCACGATACTCTTCACGGTCTTCGCTGCTGCGGCGGGGACCGCCACGGCCGCTCTCGAAACGACCGGCCGGCTTGGAGCCGCCACGGAAGTTGCCGCGATCGCCACGATCATCGCTCTTGCGAGCCAGAACCGGAGAGGGGTTCTCGTCAATCTCGTCGACGCGCAGCGTGAGGACGCGCAGAACGTCTTCGTTCAGGCCCAGCTGACGCTCCAGCTCGCGCAGCGTCTCAGGGGTGCAGTCAAGGCCCAGCAGGACATAATGGCCCTTGCGGTTCTTCTTGATGCGGTATGCGAGGGAACGCAGCCCCCAGAACTCGCGCTTCTGGATGGAACCGCCGTTGTCCTTGAGCAGGGTTTCGATGGTCTCGACCAGGGTTTCCACCTGAGCCTGCGACACATCGTTACGTGCGATGAGCACGCTTTCATACAATGGCATGAATACTCCCTTCGGATGAGGTCAACCTGCGACTGGCTCCGGCCCATGCCGGAAACAGAGCCCGTGTTTCAGGGCACAGGTATAGCCGGTGCGATGCCACATCGCCCGGCAGGGAAAGGCGGCATAAATCACACCAGGCCCCTCAAGGCAAGTCCCGCCTTAGAGTCGCCTCAGCCTCTGAGGCACATATTCGTCCGGAACATCCCAGGTTTCGGGCACTGCGTACCGGACCGCAAATCCGGCCTGCCGGTAATTCGGCAGCGCATGCGGATGATCCAGCGTGCAGGTATTGACCCGCAGCCGCCAGCTTCCCGCCCCGAAAGCGCGCGCAATGGCATGATCCAGCAGCGCCCGCCCCAGACCGCGCCCCATCGCCTGCGACAGAAGACCGAAATACGCCAGATTGGCATCCCCGCCTTGCCTCAGATCCAGTTCGTAAAACCCCACAGGCTCGCCCGTGCCGTCACGAAGCACCATGAAATGAACAGCAGGATCGTGGAGAATATCAGCCAGTTCCGCATCCGGCATCGACCGGCGCATCCACCAGCAATACTCCTGCCCTACCCCGGCATACAGGGCGCGATAGAGCGGAACGACCCCGTCCCCCGTGACACGGGACAGGGAAAATCCTTCAGGCAGCACGGGATATGGACGGGGGGAACATGTTTCCAGAAAGGTGACATCCACCGCCAGACGGGTGGATGTCCCTTTCGGTTTAAGCCAGTCCGGCAGCATCGCTCCGGTCTCCCGCCCGACGATCAGTTGTCGTCGAGGAAGGACCGCAGCTTGCGCGAGCGGCTCGGGTGCTTGAGCTTGCGCAGCGCCTTGGCTTCGATCTGACGGATACGCTCACGGGTCACGTTGAACTGCTGGCCCACTTCCTCAAGGGTGTGGTCCGTGTTCATGCCGATGCCAAAGCGCATCCGCAGCACGCGCTCTTCACGCGGCGTCAGGGACGCCAGAACACGCGTCGTGGCTTCACGCAGGTTCGTCTGGATTGCCGCGTCCAGAGGAATGACAGCCGTCTTATCCTCGATGAAGTCACCGAGATGGCTGTCTTCCTCGTCACCAATCGGCGTCTCAAGCGAGATCGGCTCCTTGGCGATTTTCAGGACCTTGCGGACCTTCTCAAGCGGCATGCCCAGCTTCTCGGCCAGTTCTTCCGGAGCCGGCTCACGCCCGATTTCATGCAGCATCTGGCGCGACGTGCGGACCAGCTTGTTGATCGTCTCGATCATATGGACCGGAATACGGATCGTCTTGGCCTGATCAGCGATGGAACGCGTGATCGCCTGACGGATCCACCAGGTCGCATAGGTCGAGAACTTGTAGCCGCGACGGTACTCGAACTTGTCCACGGCCTTCATCAGACCGATATTGCCCTCCTGAATCAGATCCAGGAACTGCAGACCACGGTTCGTGTATTTCTTGGCGATCGAAATCACCAGACGCAGGTTCGCCTCGATCATTTCCTTCTTGGCGCGCGTAGAATCACGCTCGCCACGGGAAACGGTTGCATAGACACGGCGGAACTCACCAACCGGCAGACCCGTCTCATGCGACAGGGCCGCAATCTCGCCGCGCAGGTTGCGCAGTTGGTCCATGTGCTTGGTGGTCAGGTTCTTCCAGCCCTTGCCCGGCAGCGCGGAAATGCTGTCCAGCCAGGTCGGATCCAGTTCGCGGCTGCGATACTTGATCAGGAAGTCATCGCGCGAGATCTTGCAGTTCTCGGCCAGACGCATCATCCGGCCTTCGACGCTGTTCAGCTTCTGAACCTGCATCTTGATCTGCGCGACCAGTTCTTCGATCCGGTTGTTGTGCAGATGAACCTGCTCAACAAGGCTGACCAGCTCATGGCGCAGCTTCTCGTAGGTCTGCTCTGACTTGTCCGAGTGATCCTCGCCACCCGTCAGGGCTTCGATGCGCTTGATCTGGATCTTGCGAAGCTTGTGATACAGCGGCTCAATGGCTTCAAAACGGGCCAGGATTTCCGGCTTCAGCTTTTCTTCCAGCGCCGACAGGGACAGGCCACTGCCCTCCTGCTGCTCGCCGTCGCCTTCTTCGCTCTCGTCCTCGGCCTTGTCATCCTCTTCGGACGCCTCGTCGCCTTCTTCGCCCTCGACTGCCTCGGGATCTGGACCGCCGCCCTGGCTGGCCTCGAGATCCACGATGTCGCGCAGGAGCATCTCGCCGTCCTTGAGGCGCTCATGCCAGGAGATGATGGCGCGAATCGTCAGCGGGCTCTCGCACAGGCCGCCGATCATCTCGTCGCGGCCAGCCTCGATCCGCTTGGCAATCGCGATCTCGCCTTCGCGCGACAGCAGCTCGACCGAGCCCATCTCGCGCAGATACATGCGGACCGGATCATCCGTGCGGCTGGCGGCCTCGGCATCGACGTTACCGCCCTGCGGACCTTCGGCCTCCTCGGTCTCGCCTTCGGCTTCCTTTTCCGCAGGCGCTTCAGCCTCGTCCTGCTCTTCGTTCTCGATGACCTGAATGCCCATTTCGGACAGGGCCGCCATGACGTCCTCGATCTGCTCGGAAGACATCTGGTCCTGCGGAAGGACAGCGTTCAGTTCGTCAAAAGTGATATGCCCGCGTTCACGCCCTTTGGCGATCAGCCGCTTGACGGCAGCGGACTGCGTATCAAGGAGAGTGGTGTCTCCCTCCTGCTCCTGCGCGTTCCGATCCGTTCCAGAGGCTGTTTTCGTCGCCATTCGTCTCTCCGTCAACTCCGCCGCGAGTTAGCAATCCGGCAGCGTGCAGGTGGTCGATCCTGCGCCCGAAGTCAAGATTGGCACCCTAAAGAATGCAACCTTTCGGGAATAAAAATCGTTCCGAAACCGTTTCTTATGTCCCGCCAGTGTATCCTCGGCCCCGCTTTTACTCCCCGACCCGCTCTCCACTCTTCAGGGCATCCCGAACCCGCAGGCGCGTCATCAGCGCATTCGGAAAACGCAGTCCACTATTGCCGTTCTCATCCACGAAAGGCTCCATGTCTCCTTCGATCACAGCCCGGGTCACGTCTTCTTGCAGTGTTCGTTCGAAAGTCTGGAAATTGACCAGCGCATAAAAATGCCACCAGCTTTCAATGACATCCACCTTGAGGATCTCGTCCCTGACCTTGCCGTCTCCAACCCCGCGAGGCAGCGGACCACTTTTGACCACCTGCGCCAGATCGGCCAGTCCATGCTCTTCAAGCCACGCCATGCAGCTCTCTCCCGTCAGGTCCTCACGTTCCTCTTCCTGACAGGACCAGTCCAGCATTGCCGCGCGCAGACGGTCCAGCTCGGGCGGCAGGCGCAGACCACTGTAAGCCTGTTCCACTTCCGGAAGGATATCGGGATGGTGAAGCAGCATCGCCGTCATGATGTTCAGCCGCTCCAGGTTTCCCGACTCCACATCGCGCATTGCCCCGGGCGCCTGCGTCGATAGCGGCAGGCTCTCGCCTCCCTTGCGCTGGAAGGTCTTTTTCCGCCTGAAGCGGGCAAAGAACATGTCCAGAAGCGTGCTGCGATATTCCGATGCCAAAGAGCGATCGGGGATCAGTTTCGACAGCGCCACCAGCTTTTCACGCAGGGCAGCACGCTGGTCCGGCCCCGGATCCACCAGCCCCACTGTCAGCAGCCCGAACAGTTCCTCCGCCATCGAGGTCGCCCCGGACAGGACTTCCTGCATGGCCCGCGGTCCGCGGCTGCGGATCAGGCTGTCCGGATCATCCTTCGGATCAAGCCGGCAGAACCGGATGGTCCGCTCCGGAGCAAGCAGCGGCAGCGAGACCTCACACACCCGCAACGCCGCCCGCGCACCCGCCGCATCACCATCAAGACAGAGGATCGGTGACGGCGACATCCGCCACAGCAGCTCAAGCTGCTCCTCCCCCATCGCGGTGCCCAGCGGCGCAACGGCCCCGCCGAACCCCGCCTGATCCATGGCAATGACGTCCATGTACCCCTCGACCACCACGAGCTCCGCGCCGCGATGCACGGCCTCGCGCGCCAGATCGAGATTGAACAGCGTGCGCCGCTTGGAGAAGAGGGCCGTTTCCGGCCCATTGAGATATTTGGGCTGCCCGTCCCCCAGCGTGCGGGCGCCGAAGGACATCATGCGTCCCCGCCGGTCCCGGATGGGGAACGTCACACGGTTGAAAAACAGCTCCCCTTTCGGAGCCCCCTGCTCATCCACACGCATGACGCCGGCCCGGATCAGCATCTCGACCGTCACCCCGTGCGGCCGCAGTTCATCCAGCAACTGCCGCCCGTCCCCGGACCAGCCCAGACCGAACCGCTCGATCGTTTCTTCCGTCAGCCCGCGCCCGCGCAGATACGCCAGCCCCTCACGCCCCTCCGGCCGGTACAGCCGACGGCGATAGCTCTCCTGCACGAGATTGAGAACATCCCCAAGCGACTGCGCCTCCCGGGCACGCTCCTGCGTCCGCGGGTCCGCTTTCGGAACCTCGAGTCCGGCTTCGGAAGCAAGCTGCTCGACGGCTTCAGGGAAACTGCGCCCTTCGCTCTGCATCACATAAGAGATCGCATCGCCATGCACACCGCAGCCGAAGCAGTGGAAATGGTCGTCATAAATGTAAAAGGACGGCGTCTTCTCGCCATGGAACGGACAGCAGGTTTTCCAGTTCCGACCGGACCTCACCAACTTGTTACGCCGCCCGATGAGCGACGGAAGCGGAGTCCGGTTCCGCAGTTCGTCCAGAAAAGCAGCATCAATTGCCATGGGCAGGAAGAGCCTTTCATGCGGGTTGGAAAGAAGGTCCACGAGCGAATACAGCGCCAGCCCTTCTGTTTAAAGGAAACTTTTTCCCGAAATCCACCGCGCGCACCATTGCGGCACCCCGCAGAAAACTGACCGATCGGTCAGTACTGTCACAAAATCATAATGACCGATCGGTCATTACGAATAATTTCCGTGCAGATATAATTTCTTCCTTTTGATATCCATCAATGGTTTCCGCCCCAAACAGGCGTCATGGTGACGTCGAACGGGGCACGGGCCTTTCCTGTTCAGCCTCTTCTTTGGCGACAGCCCGCGCCCGACGACAGACACAGGATCGCAGCCAATGACTGTCAAGATTTCAGTCCTGAAAGAACGCGACGAAGGCGGAGAACGCCGCGTCGCCCTCATTCCTCAGGTCGCCGACAAACTCGCCCCGCTGGGGATCGCCTTTTCCATGGAAACAGGCGCAGGTCTCGCATCGTCCTATCCCGACAGCACCTACAAGGACGTGACCTTCTCGCCGGACCGCAACGCCCTTGCGGCAGATGCCGACATCGTCCTCGCCGTCCAGCCGCCAACGCTGGAAACAGTCAAGGCCATGAAGCCCGGCGCCATCCTCGTTTCCTTCATCTATGGCCGCAACAACCCGGATCTGGTGAAGGCCCTGCGGGACGGGAAAATCACCTGTTTCGCCATGGAACTCGTGCCCCGCATTTCCCGCGCCCAGGCCATGGACGCCCTCTCCAGCCAAGCCACGCTGGCCGGGTATTACGCCGTCCTGATGGGCGCGGTGCACATGCCCAAGATCCTGCCCATGATGACCACGGCCGTCGGTTCCCTGCGCGCCGCACAGGTCCTCGTCATGGGCCTCGGCGTGGCAGGTCTTCAGGCTCTGGCTACCGCCAAGCGTCTCGGCGCCGTGACCGAAGGCTATGACGTCCGCCCTGAAACCAAGGAAGAAGCGCAGTCCCTCGGCGCCAAGTTCGTCGATACGGGCGTCGATGCCACCGGTCAGGGCGGCTATGCCCGCGAACTGACCGACGACGAGAAACAGAAAGTCCGCAAGGCGCTGAGCGATCACATCGCCCGCTCCGACCTGATCGTCACGACAGCAGCCGTCCCCGGCAAGCACGCCCCGCGCCTGATCGACGCCGAACAGATCAAAGCCATGAAGCCCGGCGCGGTCATCATCGATCTCGGCGCGGAAGGTGGCGGCAACTGCGAAGGTACGCAGGCCGGACAGACCGTTCAGGTCGGCCCCACCACCGTCGTCGGCCCGATCAACGTCCCCTCCATGCTCGCCGAACAGGCCAGCGAACTCTACTCCAAAAACATCATGCATCTGCTCCAGCAGATCATCACCAAGGACAAGGGTCTGGCCCCGGACTTCACGGACGAAGTCATCTCCGGCACGGCGCTCACGCATGACGGCTACATCACGAATGACGGCATCCGCACCGCCGTGGATCCGAATTCGCCGGCCCCGCCCGCGCCTGTTGCCCCTGCTCCCGCCGCCACTCCCGCGCCCACAACTCCCGCCGCCAACGACGCGGGCAAGGAGACCGCAAAATGATCACCGCAATGACCTTCGTCATCGCACTGTACATCTTCATGCTCGCGGCTTTCACGGGCTATGAAGTCATCAGCCGCGTCCCCTCCATCCTGCATACGCCGCTCATGTCCGGCTCGAACTTCGTGCACGGCATCGTGGTCGTCGGCGCCCTCGGCGCGCTGTTCAACGCCTCGTCCGTTCTGGAACAGGTCGTCGGTTTTCTGGGCGTCATGCTCGGCGCCGGTAACGTGGTCGGCGGCTATGTCGTGACCGACCGGATGCTGGCCATGTTCAAACCCAGCACCAAACCCGCGACACCGGCATCAGGAGCCAAGTCATGATCCTGCTCGCCTATATCGTAGCCCTCAGCGCCCTCATTGCCTCGGCCCTGCTGGTCTACGGCCTCAAGCGCATGTCCTCCCCCGTCACGGCCGTTTCGGGCATCGTGACCGCAGGCTGGGGTATGCTGTTCGTCGTCGCGGCCAGCTTTCTCCAGATCTTCAGCGTTTCCGACGCGGCCCGGCCCCATATCGTCGTGAACGTCATCCTCGCCGTGCTCGCACTCGTCATCGGTGGCGGCTGGGCCGGCTGGAAAGGCCGCAGCGTCGCCATGACCGCGATGCCGCAGATGGTCGCCCTCTTCAACGGCATGGGCGGTGGCGCTGCCGCAGCCGTGTCCGTCATCGCCCTGACCGGCCCGAAAGACACCGGCATCGGCCAACTTCTCGTCACCGTCGCCGGTGGCCTGATCGGCAGCATGTCGCTTTCCGGCTCGCTGATCGCCTGGGCCAAGCTCGACGGCCGCATGAACAAGCCGATCCGCTTCGGAGGACAGCGCATTGTCAATGCCGCCTTCTTCATGCTGACAGTCCTGCTCGGCGTCATGGCCGTCGCCCAGTACCACCAGCCCGGCGGTGGCCTGTTCGCCCTGCTGTTCTTCATGGGCGCGCTGCTCTGCGGCATCTGCATGACCGTCCCCATCGGCGGTGCCGACATGCCGGTCGTGATCTCGCTGTACAACGCCTTCACGGGTCTTGCCGTGGGCCTTGAAGGTTATGTCATGGCCGATCCGGCCCTGATGATCGCCGGTATGGTCGTGGGGTCTGCCGGTACGCTGCTGACGGTCATGATGGCCAAGGGCATGAACCGCTCCATCACCAACGTCCTGTTCAGCAATTTCGGTGAAGCCACCGCCGCCGCGGCCACAGGCCCGCAGAAAGAAGCCAAATCCGTCGCCGCTGGCGATGCCGCCACCACGATGCGCTATGCCTCCACGGTCATCATCGTGCCGGGCTACGGCCTCGCCGTCGCACAGGCCCAGGGCAAGCTTTACGAGTTCGTCAAACTGCTTCAGGCCGCGGGCGTGGACGTGAAATTCGCGATCCATCCGGTCGCCGGACGTATGCCGGGCCACATGAACGTGCTGCTCGCCGAAGCCGGCGTACCGTACGACATGATCTACGACATGGACGACATCAACGACAGCTTCGCCGATACCGACGTCGCCCTCATCATCGGCGCGAACGACGTGGTGAACCCCTCCGCCCGGACGGACAAGTCCTCCCCGATCTACGGCATGCCGATCCTGAATGCAGACAAGGCCCGTCAGGTCTTCGTCATCAAGCGCGGCATGGGAATGGGCTATTCCGCCGTCCAGAACCCGCTGTTCTTCCAGGACAACTGCGCCATGGTCTTCGGCGATGCGCAGGCCGTGCTCTCCAAGATGGTGGAGGCCGTCAAGGGCCTCGCCGCCTCGTAAGATAGTCCAAAGGAGCCTTTCCAATGGCTGATACAATGCTCGCCGCCGTCGTCCGTGAATTCGGCAAGCCGCTCTCCATCGAGCGGCTCCCCATCCCGGAGATCAAACCCAACCAGATCCTCGTAAAGGTCGATACCTGCGGTGTCTGCCACACCGACCTGCACGCAGCGCGGGGGGACTGGCCGTCCAAACCCAACCCGCCGTTCATTCCCGGCCATGAAGGTGTCGGCCATATCGTCGCCGTCGGCAGTCAGGTCGGCGATTTCGTCAAGACCGGCGATGTCGTGGGCGTGCCCTGGCTCTATTCCGCCTGCGGTCACTGCGAACACTGTTTCGGCGGCTGGGAAACACTCTGCGAAAAGCAGGAAGACACCGGCTACAGCGTCAATGGCTGCTTCGCCGAATACGTCGTGGCAGACCCCAATTACGTCGCACACCTGCCGTCGACCACCGACCCGCTTCAGGCCTCCCCGGTCCTGTGCGCGGGCCTGACGGTCTATAAGGGCCTGAAAATGACCGAAGCGCGCGCGGGACAGTGGGTCGCTGTCTCGGGTGTCGGCGGCCTCGGCCAGATGGCCGTGCAATATGCCGTCGCCATGGGCATGAATGTCGTCGCCGTGGATATCGACGACGAAAAACTCGCCACGGCCAAGACGCTCGGGGCGGCACTGACGGTCAACGCCAAGGACACCGATCCTGCGAAGTTCATCCAGCAGCAGATCGGCGGCGCGCATGGCGCCCTCGTCACCGCTGTCGGACGGACGGCGTTTTCGCAGGCCATGGGCTATGCCCGGCGCGGCGGCACCATCGTCCTGAACGGACTGCCACCCGGCGACTTCCCGGTCTCGATCTTCGACATGGTCATGAACGGCACCACCATCCGCGGCTCCATCGTGGGCACGCGACTGGACATGATCGAAGCCATGGATTTCTTCGCCCGTGGCAAGGTCAAATCCGTCGTCACCCCCGGCAAGCTCGAAAACATCAACACGATCTTCGACGATTTGCAGAATGGTCGCCTCGAAGGTCGTACGGTGCTCGACTTCCGGTCCTGAAAACAGCCCAAGGAGAACACGCCATGTTCGCCATGCAGCTCAAAGCCCATCATACGCCTCTGGAATGGGTCGAACTCCCCGACCCTGAACCCGGCCCGGATGAAATCCGCATCCGGATCGGCGCCTGCGGCGTGTGCCGGACGGACCTGCATGTCGTGGATGGCGAACTCCCCCACGCCACCCTCCCCATTATCCCCGGCCACGAAATCGTTGGCCGGATCGACAAACTGGGCAGCAATGTCACTGGCCTGTCGGTGGGCGAGAGAGTCGGCGTGCCCTGGCTCGGACACACCTGCGGGCACTGCTATTACTGCACGCACGGGATGGAAAATCTCTGCGACCATCCCCTTTTCACAGGCTTCACACGCAATGGTGGCTACGCGACCATGACGGTCGCCGATGCCCGTTACGCCTTCCCGATGGGCGACAAGGGCGAAGACAAGGATCTGGCCCCCCTGCTCTGCGCCGGGCTGATCGGCTGGCGCTGCCTGAACAAAGCCGGAAACGGCAAAAAGATCGGCCTCTACGGCTTCGGCGCAGCGGCCCACATCATCACGCAGGTCCTGCGCTGGCAGGGCCGCGACGTTTACGCCTTCACCTCCCCCGGCGACACGCAGAAACAGGATTTCGCCCGCTCGCTGGGTGCCGTCTGGGCGGGAGGCTCGGACGAACTGCCGCCCGAACCGCTGGACGCCGTCATCCTCTTCGCCCCCGTCGGCGCGCTGCTCCCCGCCGGTCTCAAGGCCATCCGCAAAGGCGGAAAAGTCGTGTGCGGCGGCATCCATATGAGCGAAATCCCGGCCTTTTCCTACGACACATTGTGGGAAGAGCGCGAAATCGTCTCCGTCGCCAACCTGACCCGGCAGGACGGTCTGGATTTCCTGAAAATCGCCCCGGAAATCGGCATCAAGGTGACCAACACGCCCTACGCTCTCAAGGATGCCAATCAGGCTCTGGACGACCTCCGACACGGCCGTTTCGACGGTGCCGCCGTTCTGCTGCCCTGACCCGCGTCAGACAAATGTTTCAGAAAGATGAATTTTCAGGATACATATCGCAAAGCGCGACAGCATTTATCGCGCATGGATCCTGAAACCATCGCATTCCTGCGCGCTGCCGTCAGAAAGAAACATGGGACAGACACAAACCGCCCCGCCAGACATTTCCTGTCCCGCTTTTGACCTGCTGCCTGACCTGATCTGCATGGAACCTGCCGACAACGCAGGCCCCGCGCATTTCAACACGGCCTGGAAGCAGCAGGCCGCAGCCCTCGGCGTCCCGCTCCCATTTTCAAAATGGCTCCCGATCGTCCTCCCAGCCGATCAGCCAGACGTCGCCCGCACCCTGCGCGACACCACACCGTCCGGCACCCCGCGGACCACAAGTTTCCGCATCCTGACCCCGGACGGAGACGCCCGCTGGTTCCTCCTGCGCATCGTCCAGCGTCCGCTTTCCAGCAGCGAGTGCGTGGGCCGCATCCTTATCCTGACCGACATCCATGAACAGAAACGCCACGAGGAGGCTCTCCTCCAGAAGGCCGATATCCGCGACCGGATGCTCAATGTCAGCGTGGACTGCATCAAGGAAATCGCGACGGACGGCACGCTGGTCCACATGAACACGGCCGGCTGCAATGCGCTCGGCGTCGACAGCACCTCCGGCTTCGGCATGCGCTGGCTCGACCTGCTCCCATGCGAGGCCCATACTCCCGGTGGCGACGCGCTGAGGGACGCCAATAAAGGCCAGAACGCCCGCTTCATGGGCGTCAGCCAGCTCCCCGGTCAGCCCACCCGGCACTGGGACAACATGCTGACCCCGCTTCTGAACCCGGACCAGAGCGTCGAGGCCATTCTCTGCGTCTCGCGCGATGTGACGACCCAGCATGAAAACGAACAGCGGATCGCACTGCTCCTCAACGAGCTGAATCACCGCTCCAAGAACATGCTCGCCATCTTTCAGGCCCTGATCCGGCGCACTGTCCCCGATCCTACGGCCCCCTTCGTCAAGGTTCTGGAAGAGCGCATCACCTCCATCGCCCGCAGTCAGGACCTCCTGATCCATGGCGAATGGACGGGCGCCACGGTCCACGACGTTGTCACCTCACAGACCGTTGTGGCCGGAGACTTCCCCGCCACGCGCCTGCGGATCGAGGGCGACCCGGCACTTCAGTTCGTCCCCGAGACCGCCGACCGCATCGGTCTGGCGATCTATGAACTGACGACCAACGCCATCAAATACGGCGCCCTGTCGAACGACACCGGAACCGTAACCGTCAGCTGGGGCCTGCACGACGAAGAGGACAAACCCGTCTTCCGGATGTGCTGGAAAGAGACCGGCGGCCCCACCGTCGCCCGGCCGGAACGCCGGGGCTTCGGATCGATCGTCATCGAACACAATCCCCGCTCGATCCCCGGTGCGAGCAGCTCCTGCTGTCACGAACCGGACGGAACCGTCTGGACCTTCCAGGCGCCTGCCGAAAACGTGGTGCGCTGCCCCTCCCGGTTGTTCTGAACGCGGGGTTGGGGCATGCTGGAACCCGTCTCTGTGCTGCCGGGTAACCCAGCAGCTTTGGAAAACAGGAAGCACTCATGAAAAAGTACCTGATGCTTGCCGCCGCCGGTCTGCTGGCAACGTCGATCACGACGGCTGAAGCGGAACCGGGCGGCTGCCTCAAATACGGCGCTGCGGGCGCCGTCGGTGGACATGTCGCCAACCACCACGGCGTCCTGGGCGCCATGGGTGGCTGCGCGACCGGCATGTATGTGCGTCACCGTTACCGCAAGGAAGCCCGCGCAAAGGCTGCCCTGTACGACAAGGAACATCCGGGCGCGAAGGGCACCTACATCGAGAAGGCCACGGCCTACGATGTCGAGCACTCCACCTCCCCGGGCCAGATGAACGGCACGACCCAGCCGGGTACTGCCGCTCCGGCTCAGGCAGCTCCAGCCGTTCCGGCCACACAGCCGCAGCAGTAAGATCCTGCCAGTCCATTACGGCTGACAGACAGTGTCGGGCTCCCGAAAGGGGGCCCGATCTGCGTTCAGGGGTGCTGCAGGGCGATATCCGGAGCACTGTCGCGCTTGTCCTGCGCCTCGACATACATCCGCAGCACCGACGGATACCGCGCCCTCGTCACCCGCTCCAGCGCCGAAACGCCCTGCTCCACCTGCCCGGCACTCAGCGTGTCCTCCCAGTCCAGCGACAGCAGGACGATGATGCTCCCCGGGCCCCGCGTCTCGGTCACGACCTCGTTGACCCCAACCACACCCGGCAGCTTCACCGCCTCGGCCCGAACGAATGCATCGATTTCCGGACTGCTCTCCCCAACCAGCAGGGAGCGCGTCTCGTTCGTCAACAGCACCGCGACAATCACCAGAACAAGCCCGATCAGCAGCGACGCCACACCATCCAGAACATGCCACCCCGTCACGACGGACAGCACGGTAAAGACCAGCGCGATCATCAGACTGACCAGCGCCGCACCGTCCTCAAACAGCACGACAAACAGCCCCGGATCGGTACTGCGGCGGATCATGGTCCACAGGGAGCCCTTCCCGGACGGCAGGGATTTCATGGCCGCCAGAAACCCATAGCCCTCCATGCTGCCCGAAATCCCGAGAATGGCGACATTCAGCCACCAGCCGGGAAAAACATGCCCCAGCACATGGATCGGCTCCATCGCCGCCGGATGCCAGACCTTCTCCCAGCCTTCATGCAGGGACGCGACCCCGCCTCCGATAAACAGCGCGCCCGCCACCACAAGCGTCCAGAAATAAAGCTCGCGGTGGTGCCCCAGCGGATGCTCTTTCGTCGCCGGAGCCGCCGCGCGCTTCATGCCCACCAGCAGCAGAAGCTGGTTGCCGCAGTCGACAAAGGAATGAACCGTCTCCGCCAGCATCGCGGCCGAACCGGTGAGCAGAGCTGCCACACCCTTCACGCAGGCAATCGCAAGATTGACCCCCAGCGCAATGAAAACGACCTTCGTTGAACCACCTGCCGACATTCTGGCCTCATCCGTAAAAACCGGATTTCAGAGTGAGGACCTCGGCGCGGCCCTGTCAAACCCTGCCGCGCGCTATTGCAGGCTTCCAAGCGCACCATCCGCCTCATGGCCTTCCTGAACATGCGTCAGTTCATCCACAAGACAGATGCGCCCCTCCCGAAACCGATAGAACGCCACCACCCGGATCACGCTCCGCGCCCCGCAAGGCCGGGTCGCCGACGCCAGATGAACCGTCGCCGCCCGATCCTTCTCACAAACGATACGCAGGATCTCGATTTCCAGAGAAGACAACCCTTCCCGTAGGGCCAGCGCATGAGCGCGGAAATCCGCCAGCGTCATCTCGCGCCCATCCACAAGCTGGCGATAATCGGGCGTCATAAATGCCGTCAGCGCGTCCAGATTGGACCCGAAATCCGCAAGCATGGCGAACATGTCCCGAATGATCCTCTCCGGAGCACGACCGGACGCCTCAAGATGTCCTGACACCTATTTCAACCCACTGTCCTGCCGCGCCCGCTCCAGCAGCACGACGAAATCACGCTCGGCATCCCCCGCACTGATCGCACTCAGCAACCGGTCACGCACCACCGAGGCGTAAGGCAGCGGAACCCCATGCTCCCCACCGGCCTTGAGGAACATTTCCATATCCTTGAGCCCCAGCGTCACCGGCGCGCCCGGATGGTCGTATTCATGATCGACCATCAGCTTTCCGTAATTCTTATGAACCGGCGCGTTGTAGAAACTGCCCGTCATGATCTCGAAGATCGCATGCGGATCCGTCCCGGCCTTTTCATTCAGCGCAAAGACTTCCGCCATCTGCTCGATCGTCGAATAGATCATGAAATTCAGAGACAGCTTGGCCAGATTGGCCTGAACCGGATCCTGCCCCACTTCGAAAATCTTCGACCCGAAGCACTCCAGCAAAGGCCGCAGACGCTTCAGCGCCTCCTCCGCTCCCGCCGTTACCACGAACAGTTCGCCAGCCTTCGCCGCCGGAGGCCGCCCGAGCACATTGGCACTGACATAACCCTGCCCGCGCTCCGCATGCCCGTCCCGCAAACGGCGCGCCTGCTCCAGAGACAGCGTACTGCTGCATGCATGAATGGCGCCCGGCGCCAGAGCCGTCACGATGCCATGCTCTCCGAACACAGCCTCTTCCGTGCTGGCGTCATCGAACAGCATGGAGAACACGACCTCCACCTGCCGCGCCACGTCCGCAGGCGTCTCGGCGAAAACTGCCCCCTGCGCCACCAGATCATCCGCCTTCTCACGCGTCCTGTTGGTTACGACAAGCTTGTGCCCTCCCTTGAGAAGACGCTCCGCCATCGCATGTCCCATGGCCCCGAGGCCCACAAAACCGACTTTCATGATCCTGATCTCCCGCTGAACATTCCGTTCAGGACTTCAAACCCGCCTGGACATCACAGTTCTAGCGAAAGTCATTTTGGCGTTCCCCCGCTCACGGGCCATAGTTCGACTCATGTGCGCCAATTCCTTCATGACCCCCGCCGCAGCCGAACATCCCACCGCCACAACGCCATGGCTCCTCGGCGGCCACATGAAACAGGACACGCGCCGGGTCGCAGACCGGCACGCCCATGAACGCGGCCAGATTTTCGGTATTGAAAGCGGCGTCATGGCCATCCGCACCGAGCACGCCTACTGGCTGATCGGCCCCGGCCAGTGCCTCTGGCTCCCGCCCAGGCTCCTGCATGAAGCCCGCTCCCACGGCGCCGTCGCAGGCTGGAGCCTGTATGTCAGCGCAGCAAAATGCTCCGGCCTCCCCGACGAGCCCTTCCTCGCAGGCGGAACACGTCTCCTCACGGCTCTGGCCGACCGCCTCTCTTATGACGCTGACGAAACCCGATGGGACGCGCATATCGGCCGTCTCGCGGAATGCTTCTGGCACGAGTTTCTGGCCGCCCCGCGCGCCTCCGTGTCCCTACCTTTCCCCAAAAGCGAACAACTCTGCCGCGTCGCCAACGCCCTGAGCGACAACCCGGCAGACCCCCGCGACCAAAAAGACTGGGCCAGACTGGCCGCCATGTCGCTGCGCTCCTTCGTCCGCCATTTCACAGTTGAGACGGGACTGCCGTTCTCCGTCTGGCGGCAACGCCTGCGCATCCTGAACGCACAGGAAAAACTGGCGCGCGGCGAAAGCATAGCCAGCGTGGCGCTCGACGTCGGCTATGAGAGCCTCGGCGCCTTCGCGACGGCCTTCCATAAAAACACGGGATACCGTCCCGGCGATTACGCAAGGCTCTGCCGGACGCCCTGAAAACAGAAAAGCCGCCCCCGAAGGGACGGCTTCCTGAAACATCAGACTCTGATGAAAGGATCAGGCCGAGAGATGCGCCTTCACCAGCGCACTGGCCTTCGCCGGGTCCAGATCCGCGCCGAAACGCTCCTTCAGCGCGGCCATGACCTTGCCCATGTCCTTCATGCCAGCCGCTTCCGTCTTCTTCACGGCGTCCTCGATCCCGGCCTTGAGCTGACCTTCGTCCAGTTCCGGCGGCAGATAGGACTTGATCGTCGCGATCTCGCCCTCTTCCTTTTCCGCCAGCTCCGGACGGCCACCCTCACGATACATCGTGGCGGATTCCGTGCGGGACTTGATCATGGAACGCAGGGCGGAAATGATGTCCGTGTCCGTCACCTCGGCGCTCTTGGCGCGGGCGGCAACGTCCAGATCCTTGATCTTGGCCGTAATCCCGCGGATCTGGGCCACCGTCTCGGACTGACCGGCCTTCATGGCTGTCTTGAGGTCGTCCATGATCTGCTTGCGAAGCGACATCGCCGTTCTCCTTACATCGGACAGCCCGCAGGAAACTCCCTCGGCGAGCCGTCCCTCATTCCGTGAATGGCGGCAAAATCGCACAAAAGCCGGTTTGCAACAATCCGGCAGCCCCTGTGGCCGCAAAACAAGCCATTCGGAAAAAACTTCCCACCCTTTCCAGGAACGCAAACCAGCCCTTGGGAAAAAACTTCCCATTCCGTTTCCGATCCCTTATTCAGAGGCCCCAGGAAGACATCCGGCAGCCAGCAACGGGGCGACCATGGACATCGACAGAATCATCGAAAAAGCCGGAGGCGCGGACGAGATCGCCGCCCTCGCGGGCGTCGGACTGGAAGCCGTCCGTAAGTGGCGCCAGTCCCGCATGGTCCCGACCAAGCACTGGCCTGCCCTGCTGCGCGTGCCGGGAATCGCCCTTCAGGACCTGACAGCGGACCTCACCCCACAAGAACAAGAAAGAGAGACGGACGTGTCCAATCCCTGCCCTCCCGGCGCCAACGCCGCCCTTGTCCTTGCCGATGGGACGGTCCTCTGGGGCCGTGGCTTCGGTGCCCATACGGAAGGCGCCGTCGGAGAACTCTGCTTCTCCACCGGCATGACCGGCTATCAGGAAACCCTGACCGATCCGTCCTTCGCCGGGCAGATCGTGACCTTCACCTTCCCGCATATCGGCAATGTCGGCACGAACACCGATGACAACGAGGCCCCGAAGATGGCGGCCCTCGGTGCCGTCGTGAAGGAAGACATCACCGCCCCGGCAAGCTGGCGCTCCCACGAGCCCCTCGCCGCATGGCTCGCCAAGCATAATCGCGCGGGCATCAGCGGCATCGACACCCGCGCCATCACCCGCACCCTGCGCGACAAGGGTCCGCAGACTGCGATCATAGCCTTCCCCGCAAACGGACGCATTGACCCCGCCGCCCTGCTGGAGCAGGCCCGCCAGTGGCCCGGCCTCGAAGGCATGGACCTCGCCAAAGAGGTCACCCAGCCCAGGCGCGTCTGGACCGAAGGCGTGTGGGAAACCACCCGTCCCGCCCGGACCGAAAACCGCCGCCGCGTGGTCGCCATGGACTATGGCGCGAAGGACAACATCCTGCGCTGCCTCGTGACCGCCGGCTGTGACGTCACCGTCCTGCCCGCCACGGCCACCGCCGAAGAAATCCTGGAACTCAAGCCCGAAGGCGTGTTCCTCTCCAACGGCCCCGGCGATCCGGCCGCAACCGGCACCTATGCCGTCCCCGCCATCCGCAAGGTTCTGGATGCGAACGTCCCTGTCTTCGGCATCTGCCTCGGCCATCAGCTTCTCGCGCAGGCGCTGGGCGGCAAGACCTACAAGCTGGAACGCGGCCATCGCGGCGCCAACCAGCCGGTCAAGGACGTCGAGACCGGCCGCGTGGAAATCACCAGCCAGAACCATGGCTTCGCAGTGGACGAAAAATCCCTCCCGGCCGATGTGAAGGTGACGCATGTGAGCCTGTTCGACGGCTCCAACGAAGGCATCGCGTCGACCACGAAGGACGCCTTCTCCGTCCAGTACCACCCAGAGGCGAGCCCCGGCCCGTCCGACAGTTTCTATCTTTTCGAGCGTTTCGTCACGGTCATGGACCGTCGCGCTAAAGCAGGAGCCTGAGCCATGCCAAAACGGACAGACATCTCGTCCATCCTGATCATCGGCGCTGGCCCGATCGTCATCGGACAGGCCTGCGAATTCGACTATTCCGGCGCACAGGCCTGCAAGGCCCTGCGTGAGGAAGGCTATCGCGTCATCCTGATCAACTCGAACCCCGCCACCATCATGACCGATCCCGGTCTGGCGGATGCGACCTATATCGAGCCGATCACCCCGGAATTTGTCGAGCGCATCATCCTCAAGGAAAAGCCCGACGCCGTCCTGCCGACGATGGGTGGCCAGACCGCCCTGAACGCCGCCATGGCGCTCGACAAGTCCGGCTTCCTCAAAAAGCACAACGTGGAACTGATCGGCGCAGACGCAGAGGTCATCGACCGCGCGGAAGACCGCCAGAAGTTCCGCGAAGCCATGGACGAGATCGGGATCGAAAGCCCCCGCAGCACCATCGCCCATACGCTTGAAGAAGCCCGCGCGGCACTGGCCGATGTCGGCCTGCCCGCCATCATCCGCCCGTCCTTCACCATGGGTGGCGCTGGCGGCGGCATTGCCTATAACCGGGAAGAGTTCGACCAGATCGTCACGGGCGGCCTCGATGCTTCGCCGACAACCGAAGTCCTGATCGAAGAATCCGTCCTCGGCTGGAAAGAATACGAGATGGAAGTGGTCCGCGACACCGCGGATAACTGCATCATCATCTGCTCCATCGAGAACATCGACCCGATGGGTGTGCATACCGGTGACTCCATCACCGTTGCCCCCGCGCTCACGCTGACCGACAAGGAATACCAGCGCATGCGGGACGCCTCGATCGCGTGCCTGCGCAAGATCGGCGTCGAGACCGGCGGCTCCAACGTGCAGTTCGGCGTCAACCCCGCCGATGGCCGTCTGGTTGTCATCGAGATGAACCCGCGCGTGTCGCGTTCCTCCGCACTCGCCTCGAAGGCCACCGGCTTCCCGATCGCCAAGATCGCCGCCAAGCTGGCCGTCGGCTACACGCTGGACGAACTCAAGAACGACATCACGAAAACGACCCCGGCCTCCTTTGAGCCGACGATCGACTATGTCGTCGCCAAGATCCCCCGCTTCACCTTCGAGAAGTTCCCCGGCTCCCCGGCGCTCCTCTCGACGTCCATGAAGTCGGTCGGTGAGGCCATGTCGGTTGGCCGCTCCTTCGCCGAAGCCATCCAGAAGGGCCTGCGTTCGATGGAAACGGGCCTTACCGGCCTCGATCCGGTCGAAGCCCCCGGCGATGGTTCGCACAACGCCTATCTCGCCGCTCTGGCCGAGCCGCGCCCCGAGCGCATTCTGATGGCCGCGCAAGCCCTGCGCGCCGGACTGAGCGTCGAGCAGATCAACGAAGCCTGCAAGTTCGAGCCCTGGTTCCTCCGCCAACTCGAAGACATCGTGACCTCCGAGCGCGACATCGAAAAGAACGGCCTGCCGACGGACGCCTACAACCTGCGCCGCCTCAAGGCCCAGGGCTTCTCCGACGTCCAGCTCGCCCGCCTTTCCGGCCAGAGCATCACGGATGTCGCAGCCCTGCGTGAAAAACTGGCTGTCACGCCGGTCTATCGCCGCATTGACACCTGCGCCGCCGAGTTCGCCTCCGACACGCCCTATCTGTACTCCACCTATGAAGGCGGCTTCGGCACGCCGGACTGCGAAAGCCGCCCGACGAACCGCGACAAGATCGTCATCCTCGGCGGTGGCCCGAACCGCATCGGTCAGGGCATCGAGTTCGACTATTGCTGCGTCCACGCCGCCTACGCCCTGCGCGAAGCCGGTTTCGAGACGGTCATGGTCAACTGCAACCCCGAGACGGTCTCCACCGATTACGACACCTCGGACCGCCTGTATTTCGAACCCTTGACCGCCGAGGACGTGATCGCCCTGATCCGCACCGAAGCAAAGGGCGGCAAGGTTCTGGGCTGCATCGTGCAGTATGGCGGGCAGACCCCGCTCAAGCTGTCCCGCGCGCTTGAAGACGCCGGTATCCCGCTCCTCGGCACCCCAGCCGACGCGATCGATCGCGCCGAGGACCGCGAGCGCTTCCAGACCATGCTCCGCAAGCTCGGCCTGCGCCAGCCACGCAATGGTATCGCCCGCAGCCCGGCGGAAGCTGAGAAAATCGCGGAAGAAGTCGGCTACCCGGTCGTCGCCCGCCCGTCCTACGTTCTGGGCGGTCGTGCGATGGAAATCGTCTATGACAAGCCGGGCCTCAAGCGCTACCTCAACGGCGTCCTGCGCGCCGCCGGTCCCGAAGTCTCAACCGGCCCCGTCCTGCTCGACCACTACCTCAACGACGCGATCGAAGCAGACGTGGACTGCATCTGCGACGGCGAGAACGTCTATGTCGCAGGCGTCATGGAACATATCGAGGAAGCCGGCATCCATTCCGGTGACTCCGCCTGCTCCCTGCCGCCCTACACGCTCTCCCCGGCACTGGTGACGGAACTGCGCTCGCAGACCGAAGCCATGGCCCGCGAACTGGGCATCCGCGGCCTGATGAACGTCCAGTACGCCATCAAGGATCAGGAAGTCTTCGTTCTCGAAGTGAACCCGCGCGCCTCGCGGACCGTGCCGTTCGTCGCCAAGGCGACCGGCGTTCCGGTTGCCAAGATCGGCGCACGCGTCATGGCGGGTGCAAAGCTCACCGAGTTCAAGCTCGATGGCGGGGCAGTCTCTCCGCATGTCGCGGTCAAGGAAGCAGTCTTCCCGTTCCACCGCTTTGCCAATGCCGACACGATCCTCGGCCCGGAAATGCGCTCCACGGGTGAAGTCATGGGGCTGGATTCCAGTTTCGAGCGGGCTTTTGCCAAGTCCCAGCTTGCGGCCGGCGTGACGCTGCCGCTTGCAGGCACGGTGTTCCTGTCCGTCCGTGACAGCGACAAGGCGCATGTTCAGCCTCTCGCCCGCAAGCTGGTCGCCATGGGCTTCACCATCCTCGCCACCAGCGGCACGGCGTCCCGTCTGGAAGCCGCCGACATTCCCGTAAAGCGCGTGAACAAGGTGATGCAGGGGCGTCCGAACTGTGTGGACTCCATCCGCTCGGGCGACGTGCAGATGGTCATCAACACCTCTCAGGGCGGTCAGGCCGCGCAGGACAGCTACGAGATCCGTCGCAGCGCCCTGACGATGGGGATCCCGCATTACACCACGATCGCAGGTGCGCGTGCGGCGACCTATGCCATCGCGGTCATGAAGGAAGACGATCTGGGCGTCGCTCCGCTCCAGTCCTACTTCAAGGGTGAGTTCTGAACCCTTCCTGATCCCGAAAAACCCCGCCGGAGCAATCTGGCGGGGTTTTTTTGTTTTTAGTCGCCTGAATATCGAAGAAGATCGCCCGGCTGGCAGTCGAGAACCCGGCACAAGGCCTCAAGGGTAGAAAACCGGATCGCCTTTGCTTTTCCTGTTTTGAGAATGGAAAGATTGGCCAGCGTCAGCCCCACTTTCTCCGACAGTTCCGTCAAAGACATCCCCCGCGCCTTCAGCAACTCATCCAGATTAACCTGCACAGGCATCAGATGACCTCATCGATTTCGGACTGAAGCTGAACGCCCACCCCGAAAAGCAAGGCAATAAGATAAACCAGTCCCAGACAGAGCAGGGAATCAACAAGATCCGAAAAACAGTTGATCCACAGGAACGGGCCGTATTTTGCAGGATCAAGAAGGCTCGAAAATATTCCCCCGAAAAAGCCAATTCCGAAAAAACAAACGATCCTTCTGAAAATAACCCACATGATTTCCGAATTATGTTGAGCAAAAATTTTTCCGGAAATGGAATTATCAACAATCTTAATTGAATTACTTAAAACATTCATCAGTATGTACAGGTCGACAACAGCAAGCATGAGACCAAATATCTCACCTGTATCTTTCCATATCGAATGCGATGCCTTGTCCCAGAAGACGTAGAGCAGTGGCGCGAGCAGAAGGCTGCCTACCAACAGCATCAATCCGCTCCAGAAAAGCACCGATGAGATACCAGAGAGAACACGCAGAACCTGACGAATGCGGCACAAACTATCAACTGTCTTCATAATGGCTTCTCCTTATCGAAAAACGATAATCACACCCAACCATCATCTGCCAAGAAATTTATCGCTTATCGATAAATAAAAATGCGCCACCTTGCATAAAACACCCTGAAATCCTATATTGTCTGGCTATTCATTCAATTTCAGTCACGCTTTTTCGAGGATTTCAGAGTGCAGAAGATCCCCATGACCGCGAAGGGACAGCAGCGTCTCGAAGACGAGCTGCGGACCCTCAAGAGCGTTGACCGCCCCGCCGTCATCCGTGCCATTGCCGAAGCCCGCGAACATGGTGACCTGTCCGAAAACGCCGAGTACCACGCCGCCCGTGACCGCCAGTCCTTCATCGAAGGCCGGGTTCTGGAACTGGAAAGCATCGTCTCCAACGCCGAGGTGATCGACCCCTCGACGCTGACCGGAACGCGCGTCCGTTTTGGCGCCCATATCCAGCTCGTCGACGAAGAGACCGACAAGGAAGCCCTGTACCAGATCGTGGGCGTCCATGAGGCCGACATCAAGCAGGGCCTGATCTCGATTTCCTCCCCGCTGGCCAAGGCGCTGATCGGCAAGGACGTCGGTGACACCGTGTCCGTCCCCGCTCCCGGCGGAGACCGGACTTACGAAATCCTCAAGGTCGCATATCGCTGATGTCTGACGTCCTGACGTCCACCACTCCTGTCGTGACCATCGCGGATATCGAGAGCGCCCATGAGCGTATCGCGTCCACGGTGGTCCGCACGCCGACCATCGCCTGCCCGGCCCTTTCCCGGCTGACAGGCGCGGACATTACGCTCAAGCTCGAAAACCTTCAGGCGATCGGCTCCTTCAAGGAGCGCGGAGCGGCCAACAAGATGGCCCTCCTGACACCGGGAGAACGGGCACGTGGCGTCATTACCGTCTCGGCAGGCAATCACGCACAGGGTGTGGCCCGTCAGGCCAGCCTTCTCGGCATTGATGCGACCATCGTCATGCCCCGCTTCACGCCAGCCACCAAGGTCGCGGCGACGCAGGCCTGGGGCGCGACTGTCGTGCTCGCCGGAGACGATTTTGCGCAGGCCAGCGAGACTGCTGCCGAGCTTCAGAAGCAGGACGGGCGCGTCCTCGTCCATCCGTTCAATGATCCGGCCGTCATTGCCGGTCAGGGTACGGCCGCGCTCGAACTTCTGCAGGACGCGCCGGATATCGACACGGTCGTCGTGCCCGTCGGTGGCGGCGGGCTGATCGGCGGATTTGCGACCGTCATGGCGGCCCTTCGCCCGGACGTTGAGGTCATCGGCGTGCAGGTCGAAGCTTATGCGTCGCTGTCAAACTATCCGCAGGAAGACGGCCCGACGAAGGGCGGCTCGACCATCGCGGAAGGCATTGCTGTCACGCAGCTTGGCGATCACTGCCTGAACGCGTTTCGGAACAAGATTTCGAAAATCCTTGTCGTCAGTGAACTTCAGGTCGAAAGCGCTGTCACCACACTGGCCGAAAAGGCCAAGCAGGTCTGCGAAGGTGCTGGGGCCACAGGTCTTGCCGCCGTTCTCGCTTATCCGGAATTGTTCAAGGGACGGCGCGTGGCCCTCCCCCTTTCGGGCGGCAACATCAACGCGCGCATTCTGGCCAACACTATCCTGCGCTCTCTTCTGCGAGACGGGCGCATTCTGCGACTAATCTTCCAGATCCCCGACCGTCCGGGCATGCTGGCGGACATCTCCACCCGCATCGGCAATTACGGCGGGAACATCATCGAAGTCTCTCATCATCGCCTGTTCGCCTCCCCGTCTGTTCAGACGGCCGAACTGCTGGTGATGGTGGAAGCCCGCGACACCGAACACGCGCACCAGATCGAAACTGATCTGGCGCGGCATTACATCGTCCGGCGCGACTGACCCTCAGACCCCGTCTACGATAACGACATTGTAAGGTCCGGCTTTCCAGCGATGCGCGGCAGCTTTCTGGTAGGCCGGACTTTCATACCAGGCCCGGGCCGAAGCCGCATCCGGGAACTCGATGATCACCACACCATCAGGCTCGGTGCCTTCGAGTTTTTCCTGCTTACCGTAAGCGGCGAGGATCTTGGCCGGAAATCCCTTGAAGGTTTCCCCAACCACTTCCGAATATTTTTTGAATTCGGCCGGATCGGCCAGCTTTTCACGAATGAACAGGGCATAGGCAGGCATGGAACGCTCTCCTCAGGATGAGCCCCCATACCCGCCACAAAACCGCTGAAGATTCAGCACACAAGAGCGTGTGCGCTGTTCTTTAAAGCTTTTTCAGCGTGTGCCGAACAGACGATCGCCCGCATCGCCAAGACCCGGGACGATATAACCATGCTCATCCAGATGGCTATCGATGGAGCAGGTCACGATCTGCACATCGGGATGCAGCTCCGCCATATGGGCGATGCCTTCGGGAACCGCCAGCAGGCAGGCAAAAATCGGGTTCGTGGCCCCGGCTGCCTTCACGCGGGTCAGCGCGGCGGCAGCGGAGTGTCCTGTCGCCAGCATCGGGTCGAGCACGATGCAGGTCCGGCCCGGAATATCGCTTGGCATATTGAAGTAGTATTCACTGACTTCCAGCGTCTCATGATCCCGGCGCAGACCGATATGTCCGACACGCGCGGACGGTACCAGATCCAGCATCCCGTCCAGCAGACCGTTACCGGCGCGCAGGATGGAGACGAAACAGAGCTTCTTGCCGTCCAGTTCCTCACCTTCCATCGGGCCACTTGGCGCCTCGATATGACGCGGCGCCAGCGACAGGCTGCGGGTGGCTTCATAAGCCAGCAGCAGGCTGAGTTCGCGCGTCAGGCGACGGAAACCGGCCGTGGACGTATTGCGGTCACGCAGACGGGTCAGCTTGTGGCGCA
Source organism: uncultured Gluconobacter sp. (assembly GCA_937880175.1). Classification (GTDB taxonomy): domain Bacteria; phylum Pseudomonadota; class Alphaproteobacteria; order Acetobacterales; family Acetobacteraceae; genus Gluconobacter. Next base: position 14,689 of record CALFLO010000007.1, on the reverse strand, counting down.
CCAGCGGATGGTCGAGAAGGATAGGCGGCAGCGCCTGACTCATGCTTTTTCTCCTTCGGCCGGGCGGAACTCGAGCGCCAGACCGTTCATGCAGTAACGAAGCCCCGTGGGCGGCGGACCATCGGGAAAGACATGCCCCAGATGACCCTTGCAGTTCGCGCAGTGAACTTCGGTGCGGACCATGCCATAGCGGCTGTCCTGCGTGGTTTCGACGCCATCCGGCAGGGACTGGAAGAACGAGGGCCAGCCACTGCCACTCTCATATTTCGCTTCCGAAGCAAAAAGCTCCCGCCCGCAGGCCGCGCAGGCATAGATCCCCGCGCGCTTTTCGTCATTGAGAGGGCTGGAGCCAGGACGTTCCGTTCCATGTTCATGGAGGATACGCCGCTGTTCCGGTGTCAGGCCAACGCCGCAACCGCCGGCGGTCTGCCCGTTCGGGCCGCAACTCTGGGTCATGGTGGTTCTCCCGAAAATCTGAAAGGCGTCTTCTGACGATGTATGAAAGCGCCGCCGTATTTTGTCACGCATCTTAAACTGTCAGGACGCAACCCGGCGAGGCGAGATCCGTTAAGGGATGCACAACATCAAGACGGAAGGATCCGGTCATGAGTTCCATCGAAGACAAGATCAAGGGCGTTGCCAATCAGGTTGCCGGCAAGGTCAAGGAAGAAGTCGGTCACGTGACGAACGACAAGGAACTTGAAGGCGAAGGCGTAGCCCAGAACCTCAAGGGCAAGGTCCAGAAAACCACGGGCGACGCCAAGGATGCGGTCAAGAGCGGCATCGACAAGCTCTGAGGCCTGTCACCCCCGATCACAATGCAACGCCCGCCTTCTCGGCGGGCGTTCGCATTTGTGGGGAATGGTGGCATGATGGGCAGGACTTCCATTCCTCCTTTCCTGCAGGAGACATCCCATGTCCGCATCCTTGACACCCCGCCCCGTCATGCTCGTCATTCTGGACGGCTTTGGCTGGCGCGAGGATGACTCCGACAATGCGGTCCGTCTCGCACAGACCCCGACTTTCCATACCCTCTGGGCCACGAGCCCCCATGCCTTCCTGAAAACATCGGGCGAAGACGTCGGCCTGCCGGACGGGCAGATGGGCAATTCCGAAGTCGGGCATCTGAATATCGGTGCCGGTCGTGTCGTGATGCAGGAACTGCCCCGCATCTCCCGCAGCGCCCGGGACGGCTCGCTGGCGCAGAACCCGGTTCTCCTTGACCACATCGCGGCCCTGAAGACTTCGGGTGGCACCTGTCACCTCATGGGCCTGATCTCGCCCGGCGGAGTGCACGCCCATCAGGATCATGTCGTTGCGCTGGCCAAGATCGTCAGCGCGGCAGGTGTTCCCGTTGCCGTTCACATCTTCAGCGACGGCCGCGACACCGCACCGCGCTCGGGCGAAAACTTCATCGGAAAATTCATCGCGGACCTGCCTGACAGCGTACAGGTAGCAACCCTGAGCGGTCGTTATTATGCGATGGACCGCGATCGCCGCTGGGAGCGCGTCGGTCTGGCCGTGGACGCCATCCGGGACGCAAAAGGTCCCCATGCGACCGATGCGCTCGCCGCTCTTCAGGCCAGTTACGCTAGCGACAAGGGTGACGAATTCGTTCTCCCCACGGTGCTGGGCAATTATGCCGGCATGAAGGATGGGGACGGCATCCTGTCCTGCAACTTCCGCGCAGACCGGATCCGCCAGCTTCTGGACGTTCTCGTCCTTCCGGATTTCACAGAATATGACAGCGGCCGGAAGGTAAAGTTCGCATCGGTCTGTGGCATGTCGCGTTATTCCGATCATCTGGCGCCCTATATGAGCGTCCTTTTCGCGAAAGAGCCGCTCAACGACCTGCTCGGCGACGTGGTGGCCAAGGCCGGAAAAACACAGCTCCGCATGGCCGAGACGGAGAAATATCCCCACATCACCTACTTCCTGAACGGTGGCCGTGAAGTCCAGTTCGAAGGCGAAGACCGTATTCTGGTCCCCTCGCCCAAGGTTGCGACCTATGATCTCCAGCCTGAAATGTCCGCTCCCGAACTGACGGACAAAGCCGTCGTCGCCATTGAAAGCGGCAAATTCGACATGATCGTCCTGAACTTCGCCAATCCGGACATGGTCGGCCACACCGGCTCCCTGTCCGCTGCCATCAAGGCCTGCGAGACAGTCGATCAGGGGCTGGGCCGTATCAATGACGCGCTTGTCAAAGCGGGCGGTGTCCTGCTCGTGACAGCCGATCATGGTAACTGCGAAACCATGCGCGACCCTGTGACGGGCGGCGCACATACCTCCCACACGCTCAACGTGGTGCCGGTCATTCTGGCGCATGCAAAGGGCGAGACCATCCATGACGGACGTCTGGCTGATCTGGCGCCGACCATGCTGGCTCTCATGGGCGTTCGGCAGCCGGACGCGATGACAGGTGTCTCCCTGCTTGAAAGCGCCTGATCCGCGACATGTCCTGCCGCTTGCCCTGCTCCTGTCGCCCACCTGGGCGGCAGCGCATCATGCGTCACATCATCATGCCCATCATGCCGCAAAGCAGACGCTGACCACATCGGGCACAACGCCGAGCGAGGGGCAAAAAGCCCTTGCCCGCGCACAGGCCGCACGTCGTGCGCTGGAACAGCGACAGGTCGCAGAAGCTGCTGCCCTGCGTACCAGACAGATCGCGTCCGAACAGGCAGAAGCAAGAGCCCGTCAGGACACCGCACGGACTCTTGCGTTCACAGCCCAGACCCACACCGCCCAGTCCGCTCTGGACACGACCCAGAACCGCATCCAGACCCTTAGGGCCAGCATCGCTGAACTGGTGGACAAACGGGCTGCTGTCGAGGCCGATATCCGCAAACAGAATGCCGCTCTTCAACCCCTCCTTCCCGTTGCAGCACGCCTGTCCATCGCACCCGATGCGGCATTGCTGGCCTCGCCGGAAACAGCATCAGAAAGCGTGACCGCCCTGTCCATTCTCGGTGGCTTCTCCCAACTGACCCGGAAACGCGCCGAGACGCTCCAGTCCCGCGAGGACGAACTCCACGGGATTGGGGTCGATCTTGAGCAGCAGCAGAAAGAACTGGCGGATCTGCTCGCCAAACAGACCCGCGATCGCAATACGGCCGCAGCCCGGACCCGGATTGCGGCACGGCAGGAAGCCGTAGCAGATCAGGGCGCGCAGAAAGCCCGAAAAGCCGTTGCAGACGCCATGCAAGCTGCCGCAGACCTGTCTGCCGAAATCAACGGACTGGTACAGCAGGAAGCCCAGGCCCGCGCTGAACTGGAGAAGGAAGCCGCCGCCCTCACCCGCCAGCACCAGCTCGAACGCGCCCGGCACGCACGCTCACAGGCTCAGGCTCTCTCGTCCGCAGGTCAGGGTGTTTCCAGCAGCGGGGGCCATGCGCCTGTTTCAGGCCATGTGGCCGTCCAATGGGGACAGTCGACAGAGGCAGGCCCCGCAACTGGCATTACCTATGCCGCCCTTTCCTCCGCGCCGGTACAGGCGCCCTGCACGGGCCGAGTCGAATTTGCCGGCCCATTCCGCTCCTTCGGGCAGATGCTGATCCTCGACTGCGGACGGAATTACCGTTTCGTGCTTTCCGGACTGGGACAGCTGAATGTTTCGGGTGGCCAAAGCATCAGGAAAGCTGCCACACTGGGCCAGATGCCTGCGGCCGACGGGATGCTTTTTGTCCAGCTCCGGCATGGCACGCAGGTCGTCAGCCCCGCTCCGTTCCTCTGATCCGGTTTGCCGAGCGCGTCTGACCTTGTAGGATCGTTTATTAATAATTTGGCAACCCGAACCGGCCTAGTCTGCCTTCATGGCAACGATGGCCAGTACGTTCCTTCGTTCCCGAGGATGGAGATCACATGAAGTTTCGCAGTGGCCTGTTGCTGGGCACCGCCTTTCTGGCCGGACTGGCCGTCGGACCGGGCGCCCTGCGTCTTGCTGGCTCCGGCGACTTTCCGGGCGCAGCCTTCGCCCGTGAAATCTCCCATGACAACAGCGCGGAAACCGTGCGTCTGCTGACGCTTCTGGGCACAGTCATGGACGTAGTGAAGGCGGAATATGTCCATCCTGTCTCCGACAAGGACCTGATCAACAACGCGCTCGATGGAATGGTCGGCAATCTCGACCCTCATTCCTCCTACATGACCGCAGCCCAGTTCCACGACATGCAGACCGAGATTTCCGGAAAATTCGGCGGTCTGGGTCTGCAGGTTCAGGGTGAATCCGGACATGTCCGCGTGGTCTCCCCGATCGATGGCACGCCAGCCGCTCGCGCAGGAATCGAGCCCGGCGATTTCATCACGATGGTTGACCACAAGAGCATCGACGACCTCACGCTCGATCAGGCCGTCCGCAAAATGCGTGGTGACCCGGGCACGAAAATCAGCCTGACGATCGTGCGCCCCAAGACCGGTAAGACCCTCACCTTCGACATGACGCGCGAGATCGTGCACGTCCAGATCGTGAAGTCGGCCCTGTATGGCAGCACCGGCTATATCCGCCTGACCGAATTCGATGATGATCTCGAAGGCGCCATGCATGCTGCCTTCGACAAACTTAAGGCACAGGCTGCCAAGGCGGCGGGCGGCAAGCTGACCGGCATCATCCTTGACCTGCGTTCCAATCCGGGCGGAAAGCTCGATCAGGCCATCGCCGTTTCGGATGACTTCATCAAGGATGGTGAAATCGTCTCGATCCGTGGCCGTCATGCTGAAAACAACCAGCGCTGGGACGCCAAGGGCACGGACATTACCAATGGCCTGCCGATCGTTGTCCTGACGAATGGCGGCTCGGCCTCGGCCAGTGAGATCGTGGCAGGCGCCCTGAAGGACCATCACCGCGCCATCATTCTGGGCGAAAAAACCTTCGGCAAAGGCTCGGTCCAGACCCTCATTCCCATCGGCGATCAGGGTGCCGTGCGTCTTACGACAGCCCGCTATTACACGCCGTCCGGCCGTTCCATCCAGGGCCTGGGCATCACGCCTGACATCCCCGTCGCAGAGACAAAGGATGACGATGCCTATGGTTATCGTGAGGCCGATCTGTCCCACATCCTGACGAATATCGGCGGCAACCGCACGAACGAGACACCGCGCACCGATATTCCGCCGATTGCAAAGTCCATCCCGAAAATGCCGGATGCCACCTGGCCCGCATTCGATGCCACGAAACCTGCAACGGATTTCCAGCTTCAGCAGGCGATCAAGGTCATCAATGCCATGGCAGGCCTGTCAAATCCGGCTCCAGCGACTGCGCAGGCGACCGAGGTCAAGGCCTCTTCTTCTACGCCCTCCAAACCGCCTGAAGCCCATCACTGACAAGGACATCCCGGATCGTGCAGAACCGTCCCGCCTCCAGCCAACTAGGGCTCTGGCAACGACTTCCCGTTATTGGACGCCTTCTGATCGCGTTCTGGGCTGTCCTTCTGGCGGGGGGCGCCGGAGCCGCAGCGCTCCTGTTCCACCACCAGAAGCCTGTGATCCTTGCAAAGGGAGCGCCGCAGGCAAAACCCGCAGTTCCGTCAGCCCGCAACACCTCCTCAATCGCCTCCACACCAGTTCCGAAAGAGACACCTCCTGTCAGAACTGCTGAGGCACAGATTCCGACGCCGGCTTCCGATAAATCAGCCCTCATTGCGCCACCAACTCCACCGACAACCATTCCTGCCAAGGCTGCCCCCCCTTCAGCCGCATCATCTACGGCCGTAACACAGCAGGCTCTTCCGCCAGTGGTGCCCCCTATGGCACCTGCTTTCACCCCAGTCGTTACGCCCGCTACAACCGCACTTCCGACGAACCGGACAGCGATCGCGATTGTTTTGCAGGGGTTCGGCTACTCGGATGCTCTGACCTACGACGTGCTCTCGCGCATTCCCGCTCCGGTTGCTGTGGGAGTATCACCGTATGTCAGCAACATCAGCGACATCATTGCCCGCGCGCATGCGAGCCACCGGGAGGTGTATGTCACTCTTCCCATGCAGAGCGCCCATCCCGAGCGGGTTGATGAAGGTCCGCACGCACTTGGATATGGAAATTCTTCCGCTGACGACCAGCGCGAACTGGAATGGTGCCTGTCCCGTGCCACGGGTGCGGAAGGACTGACGGATGCATCTGAAAATGGAGATGACCAGCCCGGCGGCGGCTATGCCACGTCTCCTGATTTCTCTCCGATTGCCAGCTTCATCAGCAGCAGGGGCCTGCTCTATCTGGCAGGCTCCGCGCAGGACGGCCGTCGCACCCGCGGAATGACGGCAACGGCCTGGATTGATGGCGACACAGACGCCGCCACTCTGGACAGCCGTCTGGCGGCGTTACTGCCTCAGGACGGCAAGCCCACAAAAATCCTGCTGATGGTCGGACCAATCACGCCCGTCATGATTGACCGCCTCGCCAGCTGGCTCAAAAGCCCGGCCGCAAACAACTTCGTGGTGGTGCCCCCGTCGGCTTTTGCCGATAGTGGCCTAGGCAATGATCAGGCCGCCAATCTGTCCTCCTCCAGCCCGGTAGCGCCTCTATGATCGACCCTGCGACCCTCCCTTACCGCCCGAATGTTGGAATTGCGCTCTTCAACCGCGACGGCAAGCTGTTCATTGCACGACGAACGGACCTCACTGGGGGCGTGTGGCAGTGCCCTCAGGGCGGCATTGATGCTGGTGAAACACCCCAGGTTGCCGCTTTGCGCGAAATGGGAGAAGAAATCGGGACGCAGAACGCTAACATTCTGGCCGAGCGTGGGGGATGGCTTTCCTATGATCTTCCCGCGGATCTGATCGGAAAGGCCCTTGGGGGGCAGTTCCGGGGGCAGACACAGAAATGGTTCGTGATGGGCTATGAAGGCACTGATGCCGACATCCGCCTTGACCTCCACGAACCGGCAGAGTTCGACACCTGGGAATGGGTTGAGCCCAAAGCTCTTCTGGAACGCAACCTCGGCTTCAAGAAAGCCCTCTATGCCGATCTAATTCCGGAGCTAACGGCACTTTTTCAGGCAGCCGCCAAGGACTGGGTCCGGACCAGCCGGGCATAAAGCCCGTCTTTCCTGATGAGTTCTGCATGGGTACCGGCTTCGGCTACGGCGCCCTGATCCATCACCACGATAAGATCGGCTGCCTGCACCGTGGAAAGCCGGTGCGCCACGATCACGGTCGTGCGCCCTGACCGCAGATTTGCAAGAGCCTTCTGCACACGCGCCTCGCTTTCAGAATCAAGGGCGCTGGTCGCTTCATCAAGCAGAAGGACACGCGGATTGCGCAGCAAAGCACGGGCGAGGGCCACGCGCTGACGCTGGCCGCCAGACAGCCTGCGTCCGCCCGGACCCACCCGCGTATCCAGCCCGGCCGGCAGATTGTCGAGGAAATCGACTGCCGCCATGGCACATGCTGTCTCGACTTCGCTGCGGGATGCAGCAGGCCGTCCGATCCAGATATTTTCGAGCACGGACATGTCAAACAGGGTCGTATCCTGACTGACATAGGCAATCGCATCCCGAAGGGAAGACAGTGTCAGATCCCGCAAATCCACGCCCTCAAGGCGGATGGATCCGTCACTCACATCATGCAGACGCGGGATCAGGGAAAGCGCAGTGGATTTTCCGGCTCCGCTTGGTCCGACCAGCGCCACCGTCTTGCCCGGCTGGACATCAAAAGTCAGGTTCTGCAGGCCAACCCGACCGTCTTCATACCGATAACTCGCCTGCTGGAAAACCAGATGCCCTTTCCCGGAGGGCAGCGATGTCGCACCGGGCCGCTCCATAACCGCGGGGGGCTCGTCGATCACGGCAAACACACGTGACAGACCGGCCAGCCCTTCCTGAAGGGCCGTATTGAGTGACCCCAGTGCGCGGATCGGCCGGGCGGCAGTCAGAAGAGCGGCAATAAACGCTGTAAAATCCCCGAGCGTCGCACCGCCCTGTGCTGCCCGCCAGCCTGCAAAACCCAGGACTGCAGCGACAGCCGCGCCCCCAAGAACTTCAAGGACGGGATCAACACGCGCACGGCCTTTCGCAATTCGCAGGAATGCCGAATGCAGCAGATCAAGGGAATGATCGACCCGTGTGCTTTCCCGCTCTTCCATCCGGTAGATGCGAACCTGCCGGGCGAGAGCAAAACTCTCATTCAGCAGGGCTGATGTTTCGCCGATCTGCTCCTGCATCCCCCCTGAAGCCCGGCGTACTTTCTTGCCCAGCTTCTGGATCGGCACCGCAGCGATCGGGTAAAGCACAAGCGCGATCAGGCTTAGCTCCCAGTCCGTAACAATCATGGAAATGACCAGACCCACCACGGTCACCGCGTCTCCGAGCGCGTTGACCACACGGATCATGGCCTCGCGGATCGAAATGGCATCCGTGGTAAAACGGGCGGCCCATTTGGCGGGTGCGTCCTTCTCGATCGTCGAGACATCTGCCTGAAGCGCATGGGCGAACATGCGCGACTGCAAACCCCGAATGACGGCCAGGACCAGTCCCTGCACAGCAATCGTCTGCCCATACTGGGACGCGGCCTTCAGCCCCGTAACGATCACGACCAGCGCCGGCACCTGATACAGGATGCGTGAATCATGCGCCGCGAACATGTCCACGGCCCGTTTGATCACTGCCGGATAAAGCGCGGTCAGCCCTGCCATCACGACCGTCAGAAAAATAACGGAGACAATCCGTCCGACATGCTGGCGCATTTCCTCGCGCCAGATGCGTTTCATCAGGACGCGGCTGTCCGTATCAAGAGCTGTCGTTTTCGTCATATCCGGGGTTTAGCAGGCCTTGCGAAAAGGGCGAAACCACCGTTTCATTTTTGCGTGGCGAGATAGGCCAGACATGCGCTCCGGTCCGGCAGACATCCTTGCGCCATCCACCAGTCCCGGCCCGTTTTCAGCCACTGCCCCATTCCCGGACCGGGCGAAACGCCCTCGGCGATGGCATCTTTACCCGACAGCGGAAACTCGGGCTGCGGTATGGCCTGCAACCTTGAGCGGAACCTGTCCCACGCGATGTCTGGCGCACCCACAAAATAAGCCTGTCTCAGCCAGCTTCGTTCCAGAAGCCGTTCCAGATCCTGCAACACACGCAGACGGCGCAGATCGTCATCAGCCATGGCGGGATGCAGGGCTGGCCAGTCTGACGCCCAAGTCCCGATCCTCGCAGCATCCGCGTTGGAGAGTTTCAGCCGAACGGCCAGCTTCTGACTGCGCTCGCGACACAGAGCAAAAAGTCTGAGCACTGGAGAGACCGGAGCGTCACAGTCCAGCAAACGGTTCAAGGACGTCAGATCAGGTTCCGGCAGAATGAGAGGAAGCAAACCGACAGCCATCATCGCAGCAAGCGTTTCGGGGAGGCGCGGACCTGACAGGATCCTCATTAGCTCCGAGGCAATCCGCTCAGCCGACAGCCTGCCAATCAACCCAAGCTGCTCCGACACAGCCTGACAGGCCTCACGATCCGGAGAACCCGTCCCGTAACGCGCATCGAACCGGAAGAAACGAAGGGCTCTCAACGCATCTTCCGCAATCCGGCGCGAAGCCTCGCCCACGAACCGCACGCGATGGTTCTGAAGATCTTGCTGGCCCCCGAAATAATCATACAGACGGTCGTGACGATCCAGCGACATGGCATTGATCGTGAAATCCCGCCGGGCCGCGTCTTCCGCCCAGTCCTGTGTCCAGGCCACGAGCGCATGACGCCCGTCCGTTTTCTCGTCACGCCGCAAGGTCGTGATTTCGTAGGGAACAGTATTCACCACCGCTGTCACCGTTCCATGGGCCAGTCCGGTAGGGATCACGCGGATACCGGCCTCTTCCAGAAGTCGCTGCACTTCTTCAGGAGGCTCCGGAGTCGCAAGGTCCAGATCGTGGACTGCAACACCAGCGAGTAGGTCGCGGACCGATCCGCCCACAAGCCGCGCGTCAGGCAGAACGGACCAGAGGCGATCCAGCCCCGTACGATCCGGCAGATGCTTCAGCAAACCGGAGGTCTGCATCATGCCGGGCGCGAAAGCGGAAAGAAGCAGTCCTGACTCCAGACGCCAAGGCAAGGCTGCCCCTTCACATGTCCGGGAACAGCCAGAGCTGCGAGTTCATAGTGAACCGCGCGTGTCACCCGCGCGAGAATGGGAAAATTCCCTTCGCCGTCCCGGACCTGGACGTAAGGCACAGCGGCACAGTCCTCGGAAGGGCGGTCCCAGTCGCAGGAAAGCGAATGTTCGGGGCCAATACAGATCAGTTCGTCCATGTTGGTCCGAAAACAGAGGTTCTGCTGTCGGCCACAGGTTCCGCGGAAGTCCAGCTCAACGGCTACAAACGGGACATCTTCGACCTGGATGATCCCCTGTTCCATGGGCGTTTTCAGCCAGTACGTTCCTTCCCGATCGCGGGTCAGCATTGAGGAGAACATGCACAGCATGGCTTTGCGCTTGATCGCAGAGCCCCGGTACAGCCACGTGCCGTCGCGCTGGATCAGGAAGGGCAGCATCCGCGGCCCTGTGGAAGAAGAGCCGGGAGAGAAAGACTGCGACGCCAGCGGATCTGGACACAGGGAGGCGTCAGGTCGGGCCGCCTGCCGGAACTGATGATCGCTCAATTTTCCCTCCAACTGCATAAAAACTCTCTTCTCACACCAACTTGGGTGTAATCGAGCCTTGATGAAACCCCCACACCTGTCAGACTGGTGTCATGAGCGAGCAGCAATATTCTTCCGGCGTTTCCGCCGGCACCCTGCAGGGCGAGGCGGACGTGGCTGAAGCCGACCGTCTGGCCCCGGTTCTCCGTCACGTCCGCCAGGCTATTGGCGGAATTGTTCTGGGCCAGGACAGCGTCATTGAACAGGTTCTGGTCACGATCCTGTCCGGTGGTCACGCGCTTCTGATGGGCGCACCTGGCCTGGGCAAGACCCTTCTGGTCAATACGGCGTCCCGCGTGCTGGGTCTGGATGCCACGCGCATCCAGTTCACGCCCGATCTGATGCCGTCCGACATTACGGGTGCCGAGATCCTCGATCAGGATGCGGACGGGCGTCGCGCCTTCCGCTTCCTGCCCGGCCCGATATTCGGCCAGCTCGTTCTGGCCGACGAAATCAACCGTGCCAGCCCCCGCACCCAGTCCGCGCTGCTTCAGGCCATGGCGGAGCGTCGCGTGACGCAGGGTGGCAAGGATTATGCCCTTCCGCGTCCTTTCCACGTTCTGGCAACCCAGAATCCGATCGAGCAGGAAGGCACCTATCCGCTTCCCGAAGCCCAGCTTGACCGTTTCATGCTCCAGATCAGCCTGGGTTTTCCGGGACGCGACGCGGAACGTCAGATGCTGCTTCAGACGACCGGTGCCACGACACCAACAGTGTCGGCTTTGATGAATGCCGAAAGCCTTCTTGCGGCCCAGAACCTCGTCCGGCGTCTGCCGGTCGGCGATCAGATCGTGGATGCGATCCTGTCGCTGACGCGTTCGCTGCGCCCGGAAGATCCGTCTGCCTCGCCGGAAGTGCGGGAATCCGTCTCCTACGGTCCCGGGCCACGTGCGGCGCAGGCCCTGATGATCGCGACCCGTGCCCGCGCGCTTCTCGACGGCCGTCTGGCGCCGAGCCTCGATGACGTCGTGGCCCTCGCAAGCCCGGTCCTGTCCCATCGTATCGGACTGGGCTTTGGTGCCCGTGCCGCTGGAACGGACAGTGAAGCCCTGATCCGCAAGCAGGCACAGGCCCTCCTCTGATCGCCGTGAAAAGTCCGTCCGATACCCTGCGCAGCCTCTTCCGCCGCAACCGGGGCGCCACTTCCCGCACGCCAACTGCGCAGGCGGAAAGTCTGGCGCTGCCCGCGCTCGTTCTTGAAGCCGAAAAAATTGCCGCAAGCCTGCAAAGCGGTGTTCACGGCCGTAGACGCTCGGGGGCGGGCGAAGATTTCTGGCAGTTCCGCCCCTATCACGCTGGCGAGCCTGCAACGTCCATTGACTGGCGCCAGTCTGCCCGTTCTCCGGTCGAGGACACGTTCTGGGTCCGTGAGCGCGAGCGGGAAAATGCCCAGTCTTTGATGCTGTGGTGCGATCCGTCGCCCTCCATGCAGTGGCGGTCGTCCGACGCCCTACCGACTAAGGCGGAACGTGCGCAGCTCTGCACGCTGGCGCTGGCGTCCGCATCCCTTCGGGGCGGTGAGCGCGCCGGACTGCTGACCGGAGTCGAGGCGGGACGGGCTCTGGCCGGTCGGCAGGTCCTGCCACGGCTGGCCGCTTCCCTTCTCCGTCCGGATGCGAATGAACCTGAATTTCCGCGCATGGCGCTTGTCCCGGCCCGGTCCGATCTGGTTGTGATCAGCGATTTCCTGTGGGACGAAGACCGGATCGACGCTTTTCTCAAGACCTGCGCCAGCCGCCCGGTGCGAACCCATCTTCTCTGCGTGCTCGACCCTGCGGAGCGGGAGCTGAAACGCTCCGGACGAATCCGGTTCGAAGGGCTGGAAGGTGGCGTTCTGACGCTTCCCGCGATGGAAAGCCTTGGTCCAGCCTACGAACAGGCCATGACTGCACATCTTGCAGCCCTGAAGCAAAGTGCAGCCTCGCTCCATGCCGACTGCAGCGTGCATGACACGTCGCAGAATCTGCTTCCGGCCCTGCTTGCGCTGCATATGGCATTGGGAGGCGGCCGATGATCCTTCTCGCCCCTTTCCTGCTCCTCGGTCTCCTGACGCTGCCTGCATTATGGTGGCTGGTCCGCGCCACGCCGCCTGCACCGCAGGAGCAGTCCTTCCCGTCGCTGCTGATCCTGAACCGGCTGGCCGCCCGGCGTGAGGATGCGGCCCGCTCCCCGCTCTGGCTTCTGCTTCTGCGCATGGCGGCCGTAGCCCTCGTCATTTTCGGACTGGCCCGTCCCGTCCTGACACCGCATCAGACCGAGACCGGCAACGGCCCCCTCATGCTCGTTCTCGATGACGGCTGGGCAGCCATTCCGCACTGGAACGAGCGTATTTCGGCGGCTCTGGCCCTCGGTGAAACCGCCATCCGCAACGGTCAGGATGTGACACTCCTTCACGCTGCCCGCGCGCCCGATGGCGCGATGCCCGAAGCGTTCACGACGCATGATGCGCACGCTTTGTCCGAACATCTCTCCCGCCTGCGGCCCCAGCCCTGGCCGACGGACCGTCAGGCTCTGGCGAACCTGCTTCGGCACCGGGATCTGTCCGGCCAGCGCGTGATGATCCTGTCGGACGGGCTGGCGACGGACGGAGACACCGCCCTGCATGACGCACTTGCAAAGGCCCGTTCCGTGCAGGACATGCGCTGGAACGGCTGCGATATCCTGCGTCTTGCCGCGTCCACCGGTCAGGACGGCGCCCTTCATGCCCGAGTGGACACGCTGTCCTGCCCCACCCGGACAGTGACGCTCCATGCCGCCAATGCCAATGGCGGAACGCTCGCGGCCTATCCCGCCAGAACCGGGCAGGATCAGACCATTTCACTCCCCGCTCTGCTGCGGAACCAGCTCGATCATCTGACGCTGGAAGGTGCGACCGGCCCTGCTGCGATTCATCTGATGGGACAGGCCGATCACCGCCGCCCCGTCGGCATCCTCCAGACGCCCGGCGATGCCACCCCGCTTGTGGGCTCGGCATTCTTCCTGAACCGCGCCTTGCAGCCTATTTCAGACCTGCATAGTGGGGACGCCACAGCCCTGCTGGGTGCGCCCCTATCTGTCCTGATCGCAACAGATGGTGCGCTTTCCGGCGATCAGACGCGCAACCGTGTCCTGAACTGGGTGCGGCATGGCGGCATGCTCGTCCGCTTTGCTGGCCCCGGCCTTGCCGCCGATCAGGGTGCTGCTTCCGACGCCACAGCAGACGCGCTTCTGCCCGTCCATCTCATGAGCGGTATGCGACAGCTTGGCGGTCCCATGTCCTGGGGCAAACCCCAGACACTGGCGCCGTTCCCTGAGACCTCGCCCTTCTCGGACCTGACGATCCCGCCGGATGTCACTGTCTCCCGGCAAGTTCTGGCCAAGCCCGAAACGGATCTCACGGATCATGTCTGGGCGGCCCTGAGCGACGGAACGCCTCTCGTGACGGCGCGGGCGGAGGGCAATGGCGAGATCGTCCTGTTTCATGTCACGGCCTCGCCGGACTGGTCCAATGTCCCGCTGTCGGGGCTGTTTCCCGATATGCTGGAGCGCCTGATAGAGCGCTCAGCCGGTGTTGCGGGCGGCGGGCCTTCGGAGCTTGCACCCTGGAGGATTATTGGAAGTGACGGTGGGCTCATCATGCCGCCACAGGCCGCACGCTCAATCCGCGTCTCGGATCTGGCGCATATGCCTGTTTCTGTCAGTCACCCGGCCGGCCTCTACGGTCCAGCCCATGGAACGCATGCGCTCAATCTTGCGGATTCCGCCCCCCCGATGACGGAAGAACCCCTGCTCGGAAGCCGGGTCTCACCGGATGGCGCCCATGCGGATCGTCCGTTCGGTCCGGCACTGATGGCCGCTGGCCTGGTGCTGTTGCTGCTGGATCTGATCCTGTCCCTGCGTCGGCGTGGTCTGCTCGGCGCTCTGGCGGTCGCCGGTTTCCTGCTTCTGCCCATGGCTCAGGCCCAGACACCCCCCCCGATGCCCCCGCTTCCAGCAACGGTGCCGCAGGCTGCGCGTGAGGCGCGGCGGGCGGGTGTCCGCCCCGGGGAGGGCGGGATCGGCACCGTCGCCCGCGCGGGGCTGACGGGGCGTTGGGGC
>CALFLO010000006.1 GCA_937880175.1 uncultured Gluconobacter sp. | reverse complement strand
CGAGCGTGCATTATCACGAGATCATCGCCCGCCTCGGCACGCCCTATTACGAGCGCATCGATGCCGCCGCCAATCCGGAGCAGAAGGCCAAGCTGAGCAAGCTCACGCCCGAACAGTTCCCGCTGGAGGTGCTGGCAGGCGACAAAATCATCAGCAAGCTGACCCGCGCGCCCAGCAATGACGCGCCGATCGGTGGCCTGAAGGTTGTGACCGAGAACGGCTGGTTTGCTGCCCGTCCTTCCGGCACGGAAGACGTTTACAAGATCTATGCCGAGAGCTTCGTCAGCCAGGAGCATCTGCGCGCCATCCAGCAGGAAGCGCAGGACGCCATCTCCAAGGTTTTCGCGGCCTGATTCACGACTGCCCCCGGGACATGGCTTAAGTCCCGGGGATCCTCCGCCTGTGCCTCTGAGGCCAGCGACTCTTCTTTTTCGACTCTGAAAATCCCTTCTGCCCCGTGAAAGCACGGATGAGCAGTCATGCCCGGTGAGAAAATCCCGCATGGCTGGACGATCGGATTTTCTCCGCATTTTCAGCAGTCCTGCATTTCCTGCACCGCTTCCGGGTCCAAAGATCTGCCGCAGGGCCTCACACCCATGTGATGCCGGGGCTCTGGTCATCATCCGCGATTTGGATAATACCCATTTCTGACACTGAGTGTCATATTTTGATGTTACCCCTGTTTCTCGACAGTCTCTCTGTTTTCAATCCGGATAAAGGACGAAATGGATGTTGAAGATCGGCCGTAATTCTGTGGGGTCTTTTTGCCCACGACCTGATCTTCTCAGCTCCATTATTCCATCCGGGGCCGCGTATACTGTCCTTTTCCAGCATAAAATCCGGAAACAGAGCCTTTCACGCCCGGACGCCCTGCGCCCTGTCGCCTTCTCCCAATCGGTAACGAGGTAAAAATGGCCTACGCAACGACAAATCCCCTGACTGGCGAAGTCCTCAAGACCTTTCCCAACGCTAAGGATGAAGAAGTCCAGGCGGCCCTCACCGAAGCCCATGCGGCTTTTGAAAGCTGGCGCGACACCCCCTTTGCCGAGCGGGCAAAGATCATGAACGCCGCCGCAGCGATCCTGCGCCGCGACGTCGACAAATACGCCCGCCTTGGCACGCTGGAAATGGGCAAGCTGTTCACAGAGTCGAAACTGGAGATCATCCTCTCCGCCGAGATCTTTGAATATTATGCCAGATATGCCGAAGACCTGCTGAAGCCCGAGACACTTCCCGTCGCCAATCCGGCTGAGGGCAAGGCCACGCTGGTTCACGAACCTCTCGGGATCGTGCTGGCCATCGAGCCCTGGAACTTCCCGTTCTATCAGGTCGTGCGCATCATTGCCCCGCAGCTTTCGGCCGGTAATGCGGTGCTGCTCAAGCACGCGTCCAACCTGCCGCAGTGTGCCGCCATCTGCGAGGACCTGATGATCGAGGCCGGACTGCCCAAGGGCCTGTTCCGCAATCTCTATCTTGCCCGTCCCCACACGGAAATGATCCTGAACGATCCCCGCGTCTGCGGCGTGGCCCTGACGGGGTCCGAGGGCGCAGGCGTCATCATCGCGGGCACGGCGGGCAAGGCGCTGAAGAAAGCCACGATGGAACTCGGCGGTGCTGATGCCTTCATCGTGCTGGATGATGCGGACGTCGAAAAGGCCGCGAAATGGGCCGTCATGGGCCGCCACTGGAACGCCGGGCAGGTCTGCGTTTCCGCCAAGCGCATTATTGTCGCGGATGCGATCTATGACCGCTTTCTCGACCTTTACAAAAAAGGCGTCTCCGAGCTGAAGGCCGGTGATCCGATGGACGCGTCCATCACGCTTGCGCCGCTCTGTTCGCAGGGAGCTGCGGATGATCTGCTCAAGCAGGTTGAGGAGGCCAAAAAGCATGGTGCGAAGGTTGAGGCCATTGGCGCTCCGGTGCCGACGAAAGGCTCCTTCTTCCAGCCCCTGCTGATGACCAACCTGCACGAGAACAATGAGGCCCGTCACTGGGAATTCTTTGGCCCCGTCACGCAGCTTTATCGCGCCAAGGACGAGGCCGATGCCATCCGCATCGCCAATGACTCCCCCTATGGTCTGGGTGGGGCGGTCTTTACGAAGGATGAAAGCCGGGGCGCGCGGGTGGCGGCGAAGATCCGTACGGGCATGGTCTATATCAACCATCCCCTGATCCCGAAGGCCGATCTTCCCTTTGGTGGCATTGCCCGCTCCGGCTATGGCCGCGAGCTGGTGGGGCTGGGGATCAAGGAGTTCGTCAACCACAAGCTCATCAACATTGTGGATATCGACGCCCCGATCTGAAGGGCGCGTGACGTGCCGGGAAGGGTTTTCCCGGCACGTCCCATCCCTGATCCATCACGTTTATTTGAGTTCTTTACTGATTACGGGAAAGAATTCGCCGATCTTTATTACAGTCACCTGAATATGATTTTCGGCATTTCCAAAATCCCCATAACAGTCTGTGCGAAATAACCCGTTTACTGCGTCGGTTTGCGGTAAACGCCTTTCCCCTCGTGCCTTTTTCTGTTGCCCACCCCCTGAACGGAGGCCTGAAAACCGATGGCGTCTCGATCTGAAATTCTGATTGTCGGTGGCGGTGTTGCCGGCCTTTCCCTTGCAACCCACCTTGGCAAGTCGATGGGAAAGCCGGGCAAGGCGCGCATTACGCTGATCGACAAGAGCTTTTCGCATGTCTGGAAACCGATGCTGCACTGCTTTGCCTCCGGCACGCTCAGCAACGAAAACGACAAGGTGAACTTCATCTCCCAGGCCAGCGGGCATCATTTCGAGTTCTGGCCGGGTGAGGTTGCGTCCATCGACCGCGAGAAGCGCGAAGTCGTTCTCAGCCCGCTTCTGGAAGCCGACGGCACCGTCATTCTGGAAAGCCGGCGCATGAAATACGACACGGTCATCATTGCGATCGGGAGTTGCGCCAATGATTTCGGCACGCCCGGCGTCAAGGAACACTGCATGTCCATCGACAATCTCGTGGAGGCCAATGCCTTCAACGAGAAATTCCGGATGGAACTGCTCCGTGCTTTCGCCAACAATTCCGAGCTGGATATCGCGATCGTCGGCGGCGGGGCGACCGGCGTTCAGCTTGCCGCCGAGCTGCACAAGGCGCTGGAAATCGTTGGGCCGTATAATCTGCATGCGTTCGGCAAGGCCCCGCCCAAGCTGCATGTCACGCTGTTGCAGTCAGGCGCGCGTATTCTTCCCGCCTTTCCGGAATCCGTCTCGGCCGCAGCGCAGCAGGAGCTTGAGCATATCGGCGTTACCGTCCGCACCAATGCGCGCGTGGCGGGTGCCGACGATCATGGCTTCATGCTGAAAGACGGGTCCTATGTTCCCGCCAAGCTTCGCGTCTGGGCGGCGGGCGTCAAGGCCCCGGAAGTGACCACGGCGTATGGCGGGCTGACGATCAACCGCACAGGGCAGGTTCTCGTCAATCCGAACCTCTCATCCATCGATGATGAGCATATCTTTGCCATGGGGGACTGTTCCTTCATTCAGGACGACCCCCTTCCCGCGACCGCTCAGGTGGCACGGCAGCAGGCCAAACACCTTGCCCGCTACCTTCCGGCGTGGCTTGAGCACGGGCAGAAGGTTCCGGGCTGTATTTTCCACAACAAGGGCGCGATCGTGGCTTTGGGAAAATACAATGGCTGGGCCGCACTCCCCGGCGGGACCGTCTGGGGCGGCGGCATTTCGCATGGCTTCTCGGCGCGGATGGCGCATCTGATGCTGTATCGCCAGCACCAGATCGAGTTGTTCGGGTATTACCGGGGGCTGATGTCCTGTTATTCCGACTGGGTCGAAACCTTCGTCCGCCCTTCCGTCAGGCTCGACTGAGACACAAAGCCCGCGGCACAGGCCACGGGCTTTGTGTTTTCAGAAATCTGCGCGCAAGCTTCCGAAGAACATGCGCGGTGCTCCGATCTGCATGGACTGGTCCGTCAGCGCGCCCGTTGCGATATCCGCCGGATTGCCGTTCTGGCCCATCGTGGAAATATAGCGCTTGTTCGTCAGGTTGGAGCCGTTGAACGCGATCGTCAGGTTCTTGATGGCGCCCAGATAGCGGTTGTATTTCTTCATGTTCCCGAAGCTGTACTGCACGCCCACATTCGTCAGCCAGTAGCCGGGCGCCTTGACGTCACCCGTGTAGCTGTAATTGCGCGTGCCCGTGT
This sequence comes from uncultured Gluconobacter sp., assembly GCA_937880175.1. Classification (GTDB taxonomy): domain Bacteria; phylum Pseudomonadota; class Alphaproteobacteria; order Acetobacterales; family Acetobacteraceae; genus Gluconobacter. The sequence continues at coordinate 52,594 of CALFLO010000006.1, read as the reverse complement.
AGCTGCCATCGGCATAGGCCGTCATGCCGCGCCATTCGTATGACACGCGCCCCTTGTACATGAAGCGCGGATAATTCACGACCTGCTGGCCCTTCGTTGCATAGACCGTGGAGCCGCTGACAAGGTTCTGGTCATAGACGCCGTGGTTGTAGCTGACGGAGTTGGTCAGTGCGAAACCCCGGAACGGCATCAGGGTCAGGCCTGCATCCACGCCGTTCATCGTCACCCCGCCCACGTTCGAGACGGCGGATATCGGGTTGACGACCGGACCTTCCGTGATCTGCTGAAGGCGGTTGTTGTAGTTCGTCCGGTAGGCATAGACCGTCGCGGCGACCAGTTTGCCGGTGTAGCGATAGCCGATGGCGTAGGTCCAGGCCGTCTCCGGGCGGATCGAGGACTTCGTATCGTTATAGGCCGTCTGGGAGACCGCAAACGGCGAGTTCGAAAGCTTGTAGCCGGATTCCGCATAGGTCCGGGCATTTTCCGAGATATCGAAATACAGCTCGTGATCCTTCAGGAAGTGCCAGTCCGCGCTGATATGCGGCAGGAACGGCTTGGCGACCGTCAGGCTTTCTCCGCTCGTGACTGCGGCCCCCGCGCCGTAATACTCCTGGTTCAGATACCCGTCGCCCACATTGGTCGTGCTCAGCAGGGACTTGAAGCCGAAATGCAGGGCCAGGTTCGGCAGGACGTTATAGGTATCCTGCACGAAGGCCGTGAATGTGTTGGTGTTGTAGTTCTGGTTAAAGATCTGTGCGAACGGATCGCGCCACTGGGTCAGCGGATCATGCACTGTTCCCTGAACCACGCCATTCACCACCGCCGGCTGCGCATAGGCGTTCATGGGCGACATGTAGCTATTGTTTTCGTACCAGACGCCTGCGCCGATATGATTGCGCGCGATATCATAATGCAGCGCCGAGACAATGCCGAAGCGCCGGATTTCTGGCTCCTTCATCAGCTCGCTGACGGGCGATCCCGTGGGTGACGGGAAATAGGGCGTTGCCCAGGACGTCTGGTTGCGCTCGCCATGGCCGTAGGCGGTGGTGTTCCAGGTCAGGCGGTCCGTAAGGCGCAGATCGGCCTTGATGCCGCCGAACGTATCGACCGTATTGGTGCTGCCATCGTAATAGGCCGCATCCGCCGGATCATCGAGCGTGCCGACCTTCCCCGGATAGATCCCGTTCGCTGCATTGACGGCCGCGATATAGCCGGAATTACTGCCGTTCTCGTAGCTCGACAGACCATAGCCCACCCGGTTGATGATCTGCGGCGAGATGTCCGGATAGGTGTTCTGGTGCAGGTCGCTCCAGTCGAAGAATGCCGAAATCGAGCTGTCATGGCCGATCGGCTGTACGAGTTTGGCGTTCACCTGCTGCATGAACTGCTCGCCATAGCCCTTCCACATTCCGCTGTCGTTGCGCATGTAGGACGTATAGAACTTCGTGCCGCTGGAATTGAGCTTACCGCTCTCAAAGCGCAGGAACGTGTGATAGGTGCTGTAGCTGCCAAAACCCGCCGCAGCCGTGCCGCCCATCTTGTCCGAGGGCGTCATCGAGACATAGCTCAGCCCGCCGCCCAGATTGTTGCTCGCCGCCATGCTCTCCGCACCGGCAGACTGGGAAACATCAATGCGCGCCACGTTCTCCGACGAGATCGCCATGATCGGGTTCAGGCCGTTATAGTTGCGGTACGTCATTTCCCCGAGCGGCATCCCGTCGAGCGTCATGCCGATTTCCTGCTGCTGGAAACCATGCATGAAGATCTGCGAACTCCAGGTGTCGAGACCCTGCGCATCACCGGACTGGAACACGATGCCCGGAAGCTGGGAGATCACCTTCATCGGGTTGGTCCCGGGGGGAGCCTCTGCCAGCATTTTCTGGCTGACTGTCTCCACGGATCCGCGCGGCGGGTGCCGGGCCACGACAGCCATGTTTTCCGCGCTTTTGCTCACATAGGGTCCTGCGTGGCGATGCACATGCGTGACCGGTGCAGCGACGCGCGGGGCATGTTTATGCGCCACGGCCGGATGCCGGGTGGCGGCCATGAGGGACGGGGAAAAAGCGGCAGAGAGCATCGTCGTCACTGAGAGTGCGAGGTGCAACGCGCCGGATCGTTTACACATAGACAGTCCACCTGAGCGGGCTAGCAGGGACTGGCCCCCGGATCAGGGCACAGACCGGTATCGGAAATCATCTGCTGAAGGGGCCGGGACCTGACATGGCCCGTTCCCGGCAAACTGCACGTTATTCGTTGCGCAGCCGGTCCGCAAGCCTTCCGGATGTCGGGAGGCGGATGGCCGTCAGGCAGTCTGGTTGTGGCGGATCAACCGGTGAATGAATGCCAGCTTGTGCATGATCCCGGTGGTGAGCACGAACGGATAGAAATCCGCCAGCCCCATGGAGCGGTTCAGGCTGTTGACCGCATAGGTTAACGGCAGCCACGCCTGCATGATGTCCTCGAACGAGGCCTCCGTGTACGGATCGCCCAGCGTGCGGCCCGAGGCATGCCCGATGCCCTGGACGCGTGGGTCCACACTCACACCGAACGCGCAGGCGGTTTCGAGCGTGGAGACGATGTGCAGGTAATGCGCCCAGGTTTCCGCAAAATCCTCCCACGGGTGGGACGTGGCGTAGACGCTGACATGGCTGTCCTGCCAGTTCGGCGGGGTCGGGCTGTCGTAATAGACTTCGAGGGCCTGCTGGTAATCCGCCCGGTCGTCGCCGAACACGGCGCGGCACTCGTCCAGCCGCCCGGCGTCACGCACAAGGACGTTCCAGTAATAATGGCCGATCTCGTGCCGGAAATGCCCCAGAAGCGTGCGGTAATACTCGCCCATCTCGACGCGCATCCGCTCACGCGACGCATCATCCGCCTCGCGCATGGCGAGGGTGATGACGCCATTGGAATGTCCGGTCATGACTGAGGACGAGCCGTCCGGTGCGTCATCGAGGAAATCGAACACCAGTCCGTTTTCCGGGTCCTGACGCCGGTCCTTCAGCGGCAGTTTCAGCCGCAGCAGCGTGTAGAACAGGCGGTGCTTGGCGACTTCGATCTTTCTCCACCGCTCAAGGTTTCCGGGGATGTCGAGGCTCGGGATCGTGCGGTTGAAGCGGCAGGCCAGACAGAACGGGCGGCCCCCGTTTTCATCCGGCGTCGTCAGCCAGTTGCAGACGTCATATTCATGGTTGGAGCAGTAAAGGAGCTGTTCGTGCTTTACCGACGCCTCCAGCGGATGCCACAGCCGCTCCCCGGCGGGATCCAGCGCTGTCAGCAGCGACTGTTCGGGCAGATACCCGACGGCATGGCGGCAATGCTCGCAGACCGTGTTTTCGAAAAAGAGGATCTGGCCGCAGGACTGGCACTCAAAGAGCTTCATGGGATCGCATTACACCGGGTTGCCCGATCATGGCCAGTTCCGGGACATCGCGCCCGGATACGTCGCTCCCGGAGAAAAGGGGATCTGCCTGCATCGTCACGTCAAAGGTCGCGCGGCACCGGTCCAGCATTCCCGAGACCGGCGCGGTCTCTTCAGGGCGGCTGGCGACCGCAAGCGGCACATGATGCTGCGCCACCACCAGCCCCGATGTCGTATCGAAACCCACCCAGCCTTCGCCCGGAATCCAGGCTTCGGCCCAGGCATGAAGATCGCAGCTCAGCCCTTCGGCCTGCTCGGACTGGATCAGATAGCCGGACACGAAGCGCGCCGAAAACCCCAGATGCCGGAGGATATTCACCAGCAGCCACGCGCTGTCCCTACACGAGCCGCTTTCGCGTTGCAGGGTCTCTTCGGGTGTCCAGACCCCGGGCTCCAGTCTGCGCTGATAGGTCAGGCGTTCCGCCACGGCGCGGTTGAGATCCGCAACCGCCACCGAGGTCTGCTCCGTCCCGGCCACCCGCCACGTTTCAACGAGGCGCGACACCTGCGTGCCTGCGGCGTCCACATCACGATAGGACGTGCAGACCAGCGCTTCCGCAGGCACGGAGAGGCCGTGACGCGCACTCAGGTCCACATCCATGCTGACCGCGACATCGAACTGCGTCACACGGTCCGGAACCCGGACTTCCGCCACGCGGTTGCCGTAAGCATCCTGCCGCCAGGTGATGTCCGCGCTGTCGGGGGAGACCTCCAGGGCATAGTCGCGGATTGCGGAACGCATCCGGGGCACCGGGCACAGACGGATGGTCTGACGTCCCAGAAAGACGGGCCGGTCATACTGATATCGGGTCTGGTGACGCAGTATGACGCGGGAGTTCATGGTCAGGAGGCCCTGTGGAAAGTGGAGTGGAAAATCGGTTTCAGATACTCGTATTCAGACACGCGATTTTCGGGCCATCCCGTTCCGGCAACCATTGAGTCTGACAGCGGTCGAAACATCACCCTATCAGTCTTCTCGGGAACCGCAACAATTTCCACCGGAGTTTTCCGGATCCATCCAAATGGAAAATTTCACGCTTGGCAAAGCTCCGGAATCTTGCTCCGTTAATAAAATATCGTAATGAACCGGCACGGCTGATCGGATTTTCCATCGGCACACGGGGTCGGCGAAGAACAGGGTTGATGAGGCAGAGAATGAACAGGCCGGTTTTGCAGTCTCCCAGTCCCGCCCCCGTCAGCGCCCAAAGCCAGGCTTCAGGCACGCCCCCCAAGGCCGCTGCGGGCATGTTCGCCGCATATGATACGCCGGATTTCTTCTGCGAACTCATGCGCCGGACGGATCCGCTCCCCCCGAGCCTTCAGACCGTGCGCGACCGTCTCGCAGGGTTCGACCTGAACGAGCTGCGTCACCGCACCAGCACCGCCGAGGCGCAGCTTTATCGTCTGGGCATTACTTTCACCGTCTATTCCGACCGCGAAGCGATCGACCGCATCCTGCCCTTTGACATGATCCCGCGCGTCCTTACGGCTTCGGAATGGGATCATATCGATCGCGGCGTGCAGCAGCGCGTCAAGGCGCTCAACCTGTTCCTCCGCGACATCTATCATGCGCGCCATGTCCTGCGGGACGGCATCATTCCGGCCAGTCTGGTGCTGGGCAATCCCAATTACTGCGAGGCGATGGTTGGCGTGCGCGTCCCGGGGGATGTTTATGTCCATATCAACGGGACCGACCTGATCCGCGACCGCAGTGGCCGTTTCATGGTCCTCGAAGACAATGCCCGCACGCCATCGGGCGTGTCGTACGTTATCGAGAACCGGCACATGATGCTGCGGCTGATGCCGGATCTGGCGTCGGGCATGCCGCTGCGCTCGGTTGAGGAATACGGGCTCAGGCTGCACCAGACGCTGTGCGAGGTCGCCCCCGAAGGCGTAACCGATCCGCAGGTCGTGCTGTTCTCGCCCGGCATCTATAATTCCGCCTATTTCGAGCATGTTTTTCTGGCGCGCGAGATGGGCGTGCCACTTGTTGAAGGGCGCGACCTGATCGTTGAGAACCATCGCGTCTATATGCGCACCGTGGCCGGTCTGCGCCCTGTCCATTCGATCTATCGCCGTCTCAATGACGAGTTTCTGGACCCGCTGGCCTTTAACCCCGACAGCATGCTGGGCGTGCCCGGCCTTGTGGAAGCCTATCGGCGCGGGAATGTCACGCTGGCCAATGCGCTGGGAACGGGCGTGGCGGATGACAAGGCCGTTTATGCCTATATGCCGCGCCTGATCCGCTATTATCTGGGCGAAGATCCGATCCTCGACAGCGTGCAGACCCATATCTGCGCCGAGGAAGAAGGCCTCGCTTACACGCTCGCCAATATGGACAAGCTGGTCATCAAGCCGGTTGGCGAGTCCGGCGGTTATGGCCTGCTGATCGGCTCGCAGGCCACGCAGACCGAGCTTGAGGAGTTCCGTGCCAAGCTGCTCGAAGAGCCGTCCAATTATATCAGCCAGCCCGTCATTGATCTTTCCGTCTCCCCGACGCTGTGTCCCAGCGGGGTCGAAGCGCGGCATGTGGATCTGCGGCCGTTCGCCCTGACCGGGCACAACACATGGGTTCTCCCTGGCGGCCTGTCCCGCGTGGCCCTGCGCAAAGGCTCACTGGTCGTCAATTCCTCTCAGGGCGGCGGCTCGAAAGATACATGGGTGATGGCGCGATGACACAGACCGGCACACGTTTCCCCGCCATGCTCGCCAATCTGAACATGCTGCTGTCGCGCTATGGCGAGAGCATGATGTGGCTCGCCCGCTACATGGAGCGGATCGAGAACCTCGCGCGGCTTCTGGAAGTCACGGAAGCGTTCGTCCGTAATCCCGATGGCAGCCCGGGCTGGGATTCCATCCTCCAGATCAACTCGGACGAGGACCGCTACGCCCTCCTCTATCCCCTTCCCGCGACGGAAGAGAACATCCTCGCCTTCTACATCACTGACAGCACGAACCCGACGTCCATCCGTGCCATGGCGCATATGGCCCGCGAGAACGCCCGCTCGGCCCGGCCGCTGATTTCCACCGAGATGTGGATGCAGCTCAACGTCTTCACCCAGAGCATGATGGAGCTGTCCACGCCCGACATCCGCCGCAATGGGCTGTCCGGGCTGTGCAACCGTCTCAAACAGGACTGCCAGACGCATTTCGGCGTCACGGAAGGGACGCTGTACCGCGATCAGGCGTGGCTGTTCTATCTGCTGGGCAAATATCTCGAACGCTCTGACCAGATCACCCGTCTGATCGACATCCGCTACCACACGCTTCTGCCGGGTGGCGAAACGTCGGGCTCGCCTCTGGATATCACGCAATGGGGCTCCGTTCTGCGTTCGGCGGCGGCGTATCACGCCTTCCGCCGTCTCCAGCCCGTGACGACGACACCGGCCAATGTGGTGGGGTTCCTGCTTAAGAACGAGGGTTTTCCGCGTTCCCTGATGCTCAATCTGCGGCAGGTGGACAGTACGCTCAACGCCCTGTCCACGCATTATAACCTGCGTCACCAGTGCAGCCCGCTTCAGGAGCGCATCATCAATCTGCGCGCCACGCTTGAAGACCAGACGGCGGAAGACATCATCTCCCGCGGGGTGCATGAATACATGACCTATATCCAGGACGAGCTTGCCGCGTTGCAGGCCGATGTTTCGGCGATGTTCTGGCCGGTTGCCCCGCTGACGCCGCAGATGGCTGTCAGCCCGGAGTAAGACTGGGTTCGCGGCGGGGGACGGAGGCGATTTTTAGCGATATGCCCGCGTCCCGCAGCATTGCCGCATGCGTGGGGTCGATGCCGCCATCGGTGATGACCATGTCGAATTCGGACATCATCGCCAGACGGCTCATGGCGGAGATGCCGAATTTTGTGCTGTCCACCAGAAGCACGCGACAATCCGCCGCTGCCATGAGCGCGCGCTTGGCCTGAATGATTTCCTCGACCTGATGACAGGCCGTCAGACCGTGGATGGCTGCAGCAGAGACGAAGGCCATGTCAATGCGCATGGAGGTCACGCTCTGCTCGCAGACCATCCCGACGAAAGCCTCGAAGGTCGGGCTGTAACGCCCCCCCAGACCAATCAGGCTGAGCGTCTCGCATGCGCCGAGGCCGGTGCCGAGCCCGAGGCTGTTGGTCACGACCGTCAGCGGCGTGATGCCGCGCAGACTGTCGGCCATAGCGCGCACGGTCGTGGAATCATCGAGTGCTACCGTATCCCCCGGATTAATGAGGGAGGCCGCGAGCCCGGCGATGGCGCGCTTCTGCGCCACGGCCTGCCGGGCGCGGTACAGCATGCTCCCCGGGGCGCTCACACTCGGAAGAGTGGTGATATCCGTGCCGATGCGGCGGAGGAGGCCCTGTGAGGAGAGGGCCAGCAGGTCCCGGTTGATCGAGGCCCGGCTCAGCGAAAACCGTTGCAGCAGGTCGCCGACCGGCACCACGCCGCGTTCCGTGACGTAATCAAGGATCCCGCGCCGTCGGCCAGACAGAACCTGCCCTTCCACGAGCACGGCAGTCATCATGCATCGACCTTTGCGCAGACCGGCGTGCCGACGCTGTTGATCAATTTCATAAAGTCCTCGGGCGCCCAGCCCGCGCGGCCGACCAGCACCCCGTCCACGTCCGGCAGGGCGACATACTCGCGGATATTGGCCTGCGAGACGCTGCCACCATACAGCAGCGGGATCCGAACGGTGCTGTCAGGGCCTGTGATGTCCTGCATGACCGCGCGCAGTTTCGTATGGATCTGCGACACGAAGGGCGCTTCGGCCGGGCGCCCTGCCGCTCCGATGGCCCAGACCGGCTCATAGGCGATCAGCACGCGCCCGAAATCCTCCGCGGACACGCCGTGCAGCGCGATTTTCGCCTGCCGGGCCAGCGTTTCCTGAGAGACGCCGAATTCGAATTCGTCCAGCGTATCACCGATGCAGATCAGCGGCCGCAGCCCCTGATGCAGGGCGGCGCGGACCTTGCGGTTCACCGTCCAGTCCGTCTCGCCGAAATGCTGGCGACGCTCGGAATGGCCAAGCACCACCATGGATGCCCCGCATTCGGAGATCATCGATGCGGAAATCTCCCCGGTCCAGGCGCCGCTGTCTTCCCAGAACATGTTCTGTGCGCCCACGATCATCGGGCTGTCCTGAAGGACTGCGCTTACGTCTTTCAGGGACGTGAATGGCGGGTTCACGAAGGTCCGGACGCCCTCGGGGGGACGAAAGGCCGCAAGAGCCCGGGCCGCCGCAATGGCTTCGACGGGGCCCTTGTTCATTTTCCAGTTCGTCCCGATCCAGACGGTCTTCTGATCCACGGTTAACCTCACCACAGGGTTTCAACGGGCCGGATGCTCATGCCGATTCTCCCGGTTCCCAATCTTTCCGGAATATCTTTACCGTTAAACAATAACAGAAAAAATGTCACCCGTCCCATCAATAACGATACATCTCCGCGCTGCCGAAACAGGCGTCCTCAGGCAGGAACGCTCTGGCAAGGCGTCATGTTGCCAATCGGGTTTCAGGCCGCCATACAGATGACAGACTATTGCAGGTCCTGCCGGGACTGGTTCCCAACGGTTTCAGCCGTCCGGTGTGTGAAGACCTGTTTCTGGCAACGGAGCGCTCACATGACCCGCGAAACAGCCGCAACGGCCTTTCTGGCAGCGAAAAACATTCCCTTCAGCGTCCATGATTATGAATACGCGCCCAATGGCGGGCTGATCGGGATGCAGGCGGCGGAGGCCATCGGCGTGGCGCCCGAGGATGTTCTCAAGACGCTGGTGGTCGAGGTGGACAAGAAGCAGCCGGTCTGTGTGGTGGCGCCTGCCCATCAGCGGATGAACCTGAAAAAGGTCGCGGCGCTGTTTGACGGGCGCAATGCGCGGATGATGAACCCCGAGAAGGCGCAGGAACTGACGGGGTTCCAGTCCGGCGGGACCAGCCCGTTCGGTTCAAAAACGCCGATCCCGGTGGTCATCTCGCAGGACGCGATGCCGCGCGAGCATGTCTATATCAATGCGGGTGGGCAGGGTTTTGTCGTGCGGATCACGCCTGCGGATGCCCAGCGCGCCACGGATGCCAAAGTGGCTGATATCGGCGCGGACTGAGCCGCGTGACCGCTTCCCCCATGGCGCTGGATAACGCTGCGACGCACAAGCTTTCCCCCGAGCTGGCGCTGTCGGGGCCGCAAACGGAATTGCTGCATCGGGTGGTGTCGTTCTGCGAGCGGCATAAGGCGGATGACAGCGCGCTTTTCGTGATCGAAGGGGCAGCGGGCACGGGGAAAAGTGTTGTCCTGAATGCGATCTTCAATACGCTTCAGACCCGGGCACGGAGTGGCGCGGTGGATGATCCGTTGCGCGGTCTGCGGAATATGGTGATCGTCAACCATCCTGAGATGCTCAAGCTCTACCGCAACATCGCGGCCACCGTGCCCAACCTGCGCAAGAGCGATTACGAGCGCCCGACGACGTTCATCAACAAGTCTGCGAAAATCGGGAAGCGCGCGGATATTGTTCTCGTGGACGAAGCGCATCTGCTGCTGACGCGGCCGGACCGTTACAACCATTTCGCGCAACAGAACCATTTGGAAGAGATCCTGCGCTGGGCGCGGATCGTGGTGGTGGTGTTCGATCCGTTGCAGGTCCTGAAGTTCAAGAGCCACTGGTCCACCGATCTTCTGGAGCGTTTCCGTAAGGGGCGTCCTTCGGAAGAATTTCACCTCGATACGCAGTTCCGCGTTTCGGCCAGTCCGGCCATGTGCTCGTGGATTGATGCACTGGGACAGGGCGAGATCCTGCCGCGTCCGAAAGACCCGTCTTTTGATCTGCGGGTCTATAATGACTGCGCGACGCTCTATGCGGATCTGTGCGCGTGCAATGCGACATACGGATTGTGTCGCCTGCTTTCGACCTATGATTACCCCTACACGCTCAATGGTGAGGATCATTTCATCACCGAAGGCGATTTCCGCCTGCGCTGGGACCGTTCTTTGCCAACCGAAAAACTGCCCTGGGCCGAGCGGCCGGATACGATCGACGAGGTGGGGTCGGTCTATACGATCCAGGGCTTCGATCTGAATTATGCGGGCGTGATTCTGGGGCCGTCGCTGTTCTATGACGCGGAGCACGACCGGATCGGGGTACGGCCGGAGCGTTATGAGGATAGCGCGGCGTTTCAGGGACGCGACGGGATTGCGGCGCCGGAAGAGGCGAAGGCGCGCGTTATTCTCAATGCCCTGAACGTCATTCTCACGCGCGGCATCCACGGGTTGTTCCTGTACGCTCATGATCCGGCCCTGCGGGAGAAGCTGCTGCGAACCTGATCTGCCCGCTCGCGTTTGCGTGAGTTGTCATCGTGCGGCCGCTCTGGTCCTTTCACGGTAAAGGAGATTTCAACCATGTCCCGTCAGACACTTCTGGCTCTTACGTTCAGTGCCGGTCTTGCGGCTTTGAGCGCCGCGTCCCCGGCCCTCGCTGCCCAGACCGTGGATAAAGGCACGCTTTCGTCAGGCAATGTGCAGATCATCGGGCGGTTTTCCAACGCCCAGCCCTCCGGCATTGCCGTGCTGCCCGATGGGCGTCTGGTGCTTGGCTTTCCGCGCAGTGCGCATGAACATTCCGGGCCGCGTCTGGCGCTTTATGCGAACGGAAAGCTGACGCCCTTCCCCGATGCGGCCGCGCAGGAACAGTTTGCCTCCCCGCTTGGCATGACGGTGGATGCGAAGGGGCAGCTCTGGGTTCTGGATGAAGGGATGGTTGCGGGCACGGGGACTGTTGCGGGTGCGCAGAAGCTGTTCCGGATCGATCCCGCGAGCGGGAAGATCGCGCAGGTCATTCCGCTGGGCGCACCCGCCCTGCTGCCGGACAGTCACGTCAATGACGTGCGGATCGATCTGACGCATGGCCCGGCGGGGACGGCGTTCATTACCGATACGTCCACCGATGTGCATCCGGCGCTGGTCGTTGTGGATCTGGCGACGGGCCATCAGCGGCGTATTCTGGCCGATACGGTTTCCGTTATGCCGGTGCAGGGTTTTGTGGCCGTGATGGACGGTGTTGCGGGGCGTTATGATCCGAACCATGCCGTTGTGCCGCAGGGTGGTGTGAACGGCATCGCCATCAGTGCCGACCAGCAGACGCTCTACTGGCAGCCGCAGACCAGCCGCCGTCTTTATTCCGCACCGACCGCCGTTCTGTCCGATCCGAAAGCCAGCGAGGCGACGCTGGAGCGGGCCGTGAAGGATGAGGGCGAGACGGGTATGGGCGATGGGATGGCGACCGGGCCGGATGGTTCGATTTACATCACCGATGACGAACGCCACGCCATCCTGCGGCATAAGCCAAATGGCGAGATCTCGGTTGTGGCGCATGATCCGCGTATGACCGAGCCCGATGGTCTGACCTATGCCAATGGGGCGCTTTACGGGACGGTCGGGCAATGGGCGCGGCTGCCGGTTTTCCATGGCGGCAAGGACCTTGAGGTCATGCCGTATATTGTTGTGAAAATCGCGCCTCTCGACTGAAGTTGCGTGGCGCCGGGTGGGTTACCAGCTTCCCGGCGTCGTCCCCATTTCGCTGATCCCCGTACCGGTCATCCCGGTTCCCGTCATGGAGCCCAGCGCGGACTGCGGGCCACCAACACCATAATTCCCCCGACCACCTAAACCCGTACCGACACTGACGGCACCGTGGACCTTGTGGTCCGTGCGGGACGTGTCTTTCGGGTCTTCCGCGCCCGTGGTGGCAACGGGTCGCAGCAGGGCTGAACGGCCATCGACGGGCTGTGGGCGCGGATGGGAACATCCTGCCAGCCCAGCCAGAATCATCACGATCAAAATCCGCTGTGTCACGCGCGTATGCCCCTTCCCGATGCTGATGGGCCTGTCATAGCCGACCCCGGCAGCAGGAAAAGCAACGAAAAATAACGCAGTCCGGCCGAACGGGCGCCGTGACATATTACATCATGTATTTGAAATTAAATGACACACAATGAAAGTTATATGATCAATCCCGATTCATGATTGAAACATATTGACTCTTTACTACACATTCTTCCGAATAGGCATTTACCGATCAGTAATACTTTCGGAAACCCTTTTCGTCAGGATGATGCGTGATGGCGTCCAAATTACTTATAAATGAATTCATGTTTAACCCGAGTGTTCCCGGGGATCCTGATGAGTTTATTGAAGTAAAGGGCGATGCCAGTACGGATTACAGTGCCTGGTCCCTGATTGTCGTGGATGGTGACGGCAGTGTTGCCGGCAAAATCGACAATGTCTTTACGCTGGGAACCACAAACAGCGATGGCTACTGGGTCACGCCGTTTCAGACGAATGTTCTGCAGAACGGGACGCAGACTGTCCTTCTGGTCAAGGATTTCACGGGCAAGGTCGGGGATGATCTCGATACGGCCAATGGCGGGACATTCACCTCGACACCCTGGTCCGAAATCGGTGACGCGATTGCGGTTTCCGATGGAGGCAAGGGCGATCCGACCTATGCCGGTGCGCCTGTTCTGACGGGTTCGATCATCAGCGGCGCTTCGCGCATCCCCGACGGGACCGATACGGACAGCACGTCGGACTGGGTTGCGGATGACCCTTCCCTCTCCGGGATTGCAGGCTATGGCACCACGGCCGCAGCCGGGACGGTTCTGGTCACGCCGGGGGCCGCAAATGCCGGTACGTCCCCGGGAGGCAAGCCTGCAGGCCGCCCCGGGGGCAGCACGGGCGGCTCGGGCGGGGCGCACACCGGTGGTTCGGGTACGGGCGGGACGGGCACGGGAAGTGGCTCCGACACGGGCGGCACCGGTACAGGAGGCAGCGGGACGGGAAGCGATACCACGACCCCGCAGGACCTGACGGTCCAGCAGATCAATGGCACAGGCTATTACAGCCCGTATGCCAACACCTCCGTCATGACCACGGGCGTCGTGACGGCTGTGGACACGAACGGCAGCATCGGTTTCTGGATCCAGCAGACGAATGCCGACAAGAACACGGTCGGCAGTACGGGCATCTTCATTTATGCGGGCAAGACCGCCACGCTGCCGACGGTGGGCGAAACCGTCTCCGTCACGGGAACGGTCACGAACTATTCCGGCACGTCGTGGAGCAAGTCCCTCACCCTGCCGGAAATCAACCTCGTCTCCTACACCGACACCGGGGCGGCCTATGTGAACGTCATACCGGCGGTCGTGGGTCAGGGCGGACTGACGGTTCCGGCGGCGTCCTATCTGGGCGACATGTCGCAGGCGATCGACCTCAACAAGAGCACGGCGTCCCTCAGCCCCGACACCAATGCGCTCGATTTCTACCGCAACCTGATCGGGCAGGTCATTACGATCCATGATGCCGTGGCTGTAGGCGCCACGGCGTCAAACGCGACATGGGTCGTGCCCGATGGTGGCAATGGTCTGCTGACGCCGACGGGCGCGCTTCAGGAAACGGCCGACAGCGTCAACACGCAGCGGATCGAGCTTTATTACGACAGTGGCGTCACGCCGGGATCCGCCATCAGCGCGGAAGTCGGGGACAAGCTCGGCGACATCACGGGTGTGCTGACCTATTACAACGGTGTCTATGAGCTGGTCCCGACCACGCAGGTCACGGTTCTGCATACCGACACGCCAGCACCGGTCACGTCCCTGCACAAGGACGACCAGAACCTGCTGGTCAGCGATTACAACATCGAAAACTTCAATGCGCTCGACCCCGCGAATGCGGACCGTCTGAAGCAGGTCGCGCAGATCATCGTCAACAATCTCGACAGCCCGGACGTACTGGCGCTTCAGGAAATCCAGGACGACAGCGGCACGACCAATGACGGCACCGTCAGCGCTTCGCAGAACCTTGCGGCCATCGTCAAGGCCATCGCCGATGCGGGTGGCCCGACCTATTCCTGGGCGCAGGTGGACCCGACCAACAACGCCTCGGGCGGTGTTTCGGGCGGCAATATCCGCAGCGTCTATCTCTACAACCCCGACCGCGTCACCCTTGCGGCCCCCGTCACGACCATTGGCGACGAGGAACTGGCGAGCGGGACGTTCAAGAACACGCGCCTGCCTCTGGTCGGCACGTTCGAGTTCAACGGCCAGACCGTTACGCTTTTGAACGTGCATCTGTCGTCACAGGCAGGCAGCAGCGAGCTTTATGGCGCGACGCAGCCGCCCGTGAACCATGGTGGCACGACGGCCACGGTCAACAACCGCATCGCGCAGGCGCAGTACATCACGAACTACGTCAACGGTGTGCTGGCCAATGACCCGACCGCCAAAATCGGCATTCTCGGGGATTTCAACGATACTGAATGGAGCGATGCCCAGAAGGTCTATACCAATTCCGGGCTGACGGACATGAGCAGCACGGAAGCTGCGTCCAACCGCTACACCTATATCTTTGAGGGCAATGCGGAATCGCTGGATCACACGATCGGCAGTTCGGCTTTCGCCAGCGCCGGCCAGTTCGAGACGATCCACGTCAACACGGGATCCCTGACCGGCGAGTCCGATCATGATCCGTCCGTCACCCTGCTGGAAATGACGGATTACAGCGCAACGAATGGTGCGGCACTGTCGAATGTCAGCCTGACTTCGGGGCAGACCGCCGCGGTCCACAGCGGCAGCACGGCGTCCGGAATTACGGTGGGCAGTGGCAGCCGTCTGGCGCTGTATGCCGGCAGCGCGGCCAGTGGCATCAGCCTCGCCAGCGGAGCGAAGATCGATCTGCCGGAACTGGCCTGGTCCAGCGATGCCACCACGACCCTGACGGATGCCTCGACGCTTCAGGTCACGAGCGGAAGCAACACCTATACGATCAGCCTCAATGGCGCCTATGACGCTGATTTCTTCAGTCTGGCCGCCGATGGGTCCGGTGGCACGATGCTGCTCGCGGAAGGGACGCCCTGCTATTGCCGGGGCACGCTGATCCTCACGGATCGTGGGGAAGTGCCGGTCGAGACGCTGCGGATTGGCGATCTGATCCAGACCGCCACCAATGGTCTGCGCCCGATCCGCTGGATCGGCCGTCGCAGCTATTCGGGCACGTTCGCCAACGGCAACCGCGACATCCTGCCCGTCGTGTTCCGCAGCGGAGCGCTTGGGAAAGGTCTGCCGCATCAGGACCTGTCGGTCTCGCCGCTGCATGCGATGTACCTGGATGGCGTTCTGGTTCCGGCTGTTCTGCTGGTGAACGACAGCACCATCCTTCAGGCCGAGTGCATGGATGAAGTGGCTTATTTCCACGTCGAGCTGGAACACCACGACATCATCATCGCCAACGGCACGCAGTCCGAGACCTTCGTGGACGATAATTCCCGCGGCATGTTCCACAACGCCGGCGAATATGACGTCCTTTATCCGGATGCCGATGCTGTTGCCGCCCGCTACTGCGCGCCCCGCGTCGAGGAAGGCGCGCAGCTTGAGGCGATCCGCAACCGCCTGAACCCTGCGTCCCGGAAAACCACGGCGCTGGCTCCGCTTCAGGGCTATGTGGATGTTGCGAGCCACAGCCATGTCGCAGGCTGGGCCCGTGTCCCGGGCAGTGACGGGCCGGTCCGTCTGCAGATCATCGATAACGGGCTCGTTCTGGGTGAAGTTCTGGCGAACCTTGAGCGGGGCGATATCGGAACTGCGTGCGGGTTCCATTTCGACATTCCGGGTGGTCTGTCCTCTCTGGAGCGTCATGTTCTGGAAGTACGCCGCGCGGACGATCACACGCCGCTCGGCCACAGTCCGTGGATGATGGATCTGGCTGAACCGAAAGCACGTCAGGCCATTGTCGCATCCACCCCCGTCACGCCGATGGATGGCTGCGTCGATATTGCAACGCGCAACCGGATCGCGGGCTGGGTCTTCAGTCCTGCCACGCCGAACGAGGCTGTGAGCCTTCAGATCGTGGATAACGGTATCGTTCTTGCCTCCGTAGTCGCCAATGGGCGCCGTCCGGATGTGGCGCGGACCGGTCGTCCGATGCTGTGTGGCTTCGATGTTCTGCTGCCCGGTGGTCTGTCACCCATGACGCGCCATGTTCTGGAAATCCGCCGCAGTTCTGATGGTGCCCTGCTGGGTGAGCCGCAGATCCTCGAACCCGCCCGGACGTTCGACGCCGACATGACCCGCAGCATCGCGCGGGCCGTAGCCGCAGCGGCGGACGATCAGGATGGCGATCAGGTCCTGTCTTTCCTGCTCGCGCAGGTGGAGAAACTCCGTCAGGCGCGCTCGGATGCCGCCAGTGGCATGGCGGCGGCAACGCTCGGGGCCGCAATGCGCCGTCGCGGCATGGCGACACAGGACTCTGTCATGCGCAAACGGGCGCTGGTCATTGACGGCCAGCATCCGGACGCGAAACGCGATGCCGGATCACAGGCCATCCTGTCGCATATGACGGCGCTCGAAGCTCTGGGTTATGACGTGTGCTTCATCGCGGCGGACCAGATGGACCGGACGTCCACACTGGACGCCCTGCCCGGCGCCACCGTTCTCGGCCAGCCGTTCTTCGCTTCGGTGGAGGATGTGCTGCGTCGTCAGGCGAACAGCTTTGATGTCGTGTATCTGCACCGCGAGGACATCGCGACGCGCTATATGGCGCTGGTGCGCCGTCATCAGGGCAAGGCCCGCGTGCTGTACAGCGTCGCGGATCTGCACTTCCTGCGCCTCGCCCGTCAGGCAGCAGTTCAGGGACGCCCCGAACTGATGGCGCAGGCAAACCGGACCCGCGTTGCGGAATACAGGGCCGCCCTTCAGGCCGATGCCGTCCTGACGCATTCCGAAGCCGAAGCCGCACAGCTTCGCAAGGATCTGCCGCAGGCCAACGTGCATGTGGTGCCCTGGGCCATTCCTGCACAGACAGGCCATGCGGACGGCAGAAACGGCGTGGTGTTCGTTGGCAATTATGCCCATGCGCCCAACGCTGACGCGGCCCGCTGGCTGGTGGATGAGATCATGCCGGCCGTCTGGGCGGCTGATCCCAGCATCTGCTGTACGCTGGTTGGCGCGGACATGCCGCAGAGCATCCATGCCCTCGCCGATGAGCGCATCCGGGTTCTCGGCCATGTGCAGGATCTGGGCGCCGTTCTTGCAGCCCATCGTCTGAGCGTTGCCCCGCTGCGTTTCGGCGCGGGCATCAAGGGCAAGGTTATTGAAAGCCTTGCTTCCGGCCTCCCCTGCGTCATGACGCCGGTCGCAGCTGAAGGGCTTTCGCTGCCGGGAGCGCTTGCGGATCTCGTGCAGGCGGATGCTACTGCTTTGGCTGAGCGGATCGTCGCTCTGCACAATGCGGGGGATGTGTCCGGGCTGGTCGAGGCCGGTCAGGCTTTTGCAGACCACAGCTTCTCTGCCGAGGCTGTCACTTCAGCTCTCGAACAGGCCCTGAGCTGCAAGCCTGCTCTGCGCGCCGCCGTCTGAATTTGGCACAGGCCCGGGCGGCTTTGTCCGCCCGGGGGACTGCGTTCAGATCATGACGCTTTGGGAGTGCCCAGCTTTCCATTCAGGAACTGGGCCTCCCCGTTGCCGAACGACCAGTCGGCATCCGTGTTTTCAACGTAATTCACGATGACATCGCTCGGTGCGATATCGCATTTCCGGTCCAGCGCTTCAGTCAGGATCCGGAAGAAGGCGGTCTTTTCCTCGACGGTCCGCGGGCGCGTGGTGATCGAGACGATCATCACATCGTCGGTCCGGGGAATACCCAGCCCTGTATCCTCGATCCGCACCCGGCTTTTCTTATGTTCGTAAATGATCTGGTATCGGTCGCGGGGCGGCACGTGAAAGGCGTCGAGCACGGCCTGATGGGCCGTATCAAGAATTGCGGCCAGCTCCGTTTCGGACCGGCCTTCCAGTAAATCAAAGCGGATAAGGGGCATGGAACGTCTCCCGTGGTCAGGCCATAAAGCCGGAACCACAGCATGACGGCACCGCTGGGGTTTCAGGAAGTCAATTCATCCTGACCATTCATGGCGACCCGGTATCGGGCGCAAATCAGGCGGGAGCCTGATTGAGTGGATAGTGGATTTTCTGGAAGAAGAGGACCTGGTGGAGAGAGTTGGATTCGAACCAACGTAGGCGTACGCCAGCGGATTTACAGTCCGCCCCCTTTAGCCACTCGGGCACCTCTCCGGGTCGGCGGTTCAGATATGGCGGATTGACGGCTATGTCAATTCCCTGATGTCGATTATATGCTTTTTTATGGCCAGAAGATCTTCCTCCCGTTCCGCCCCCGATCGCTCCACGGATCGCCCCTCCTCTCCCGCCGGACATGCCGAGCAGACACGCCCTTCCGGTGAGCGTTCGAAAGAGCGCGGCGGCCGGTCCGGCCGTGGTCATGGGGGCAGTTCCGGCCCCGGTTACTGGATTTACGGACACCATGCCGTGCAGGCCGCGCTCGCCAATCCCGAGCGTGTCATCCATGACTTTCTGGCGACGCGCGAAGCCGCGGCCGCTTTCGAAAGCGCCTCACGCAAGCCGCAGATCGTAGACCGTGAGCGCCTCGACAAGCTGTGTGAGCGCGATGCCGTTCATCAGGGCCTCTGCCTGCGGGTCGAGCCTCTGGAGACGCTCGCCATTCCCGATATCGTCGAGCGCAAGGGCCCGGTTCTGGTACTGGATCAGGTAACAGATCCTCGCAATATCGGCGCCATCCTCCGCTCGGCTGCGGCGTTCGGTGCAGCGGCGCTTCTGGTGCAGGATCGCAATGCGCCGCAGGAAAGCGGTGCGATGGCAAAGGCGGCTTCAGGCGCGCTGGACGTTGTGCCGATCCTGCGTGAGGTCAATCTCTCCCGTGCGCTTCAGGCGCTTCAGGCCGAGGATTTCTGGGTTGTCGGGCTGGATGCCGGAGGCACGCGTCTGGATGGCAAGAGCTTTGCCGGGCGTCGTGTGGCGCTGGTGCTGGGTGCCGAAGGTGCGGGGCTGCGTCGTCTGACGCGCGAGACGTGTGACGAGATCGCCAGCGTCTACATGCCCGGCGACATGGAGAGCCTGAACGTCTCCAATGCCGCCGCCGTGGCGCTTTACGAGCTGGTTCGCCCGGTCTGAGCCACGTTCGTTCCGGGAGCACTGGATGCTTCCGGAAATCTAACGGTCAGTTGGGGCCGGAGGTGGCAGACGGGTAGTCCGTGTATCCTTCCGCGCCCTGACTGTACCAGGTCTTCATGTTGTCCGGCTGAAGGGCGATGCCGCGGGCGAAGCGCTCCGGCAGGTCGGGGTTCGAGATGAACTTGCGGCCAAAGGCGATCGCATCGGCGTGCCCTTCCGCCAGGGCTTTCTGTGCGCTCTCGAACGTATAGTCCTGATTGAGCACCAGCGGACGTGTGAAGACCTTGCGGATCTGCGGGGACAGCTTGGGCTGATCCGTTTTTCCGAACGTGCCATCCGGGCCGGGTTCACGCAGTTCGAGCCACGCCACGCCCAGATCCTGAAGCAGTTTCGCTGCTGGCACGAAGACCGTCTCCGGCGCGCTGTCGATGCAACCCTGCGTATCTCCGTTGGGGGAGAGGCGCACGCCGGTGCGTTCGGCGCCGATGGTTGCGATGACGCGCTCGGTGACTTCCTTCAGGAAGCGGATGCGGTTTTCGGGAACTCCGCCGTACTCGTCCGTCCGCAAGTTTGTGCCGTTTCGCAGGAACTCGTCGATGAGATAGCCATTGGCGGCATGGATCTGCACCCCGTCGAAACCGGCGCGGATGGCGTTGCGGGCCGCGTTCTCATAGTCGTTCAGGATGCGGCTGATATCGGCGGTATCCAGCGCGCGGGCCTGCTCGAACGGCTTTTTGCCTTCGTAAGTATGAACCTCGCCCGGAGCGGTCGTGGGAGACGGCGAGACAGGCTGCGTTCCGGTGACGGAGGAATGAACCATGCGGCCCATATGCCAGAGCTGGCAGACGATCTTGCCGCCCTTCGCATGCACGCCGGCGACAATCGGCTTCCAGGCCTCGACCTGTGCGTCGGACCAGATGCCCGGAGCGAACGGCCATCCCAGACCTTCACGGGAAATGCCCGTGGCTTCCGTAATGATGAGCCCGGCACTGGCGCGCTGGGCGTAGTATTCCGCCATGATGGGGGTCGGGACGGCTTCCTTGTCGGCGCGTCCGCGTGTGAGCGGTGACATCACGATCCGGTTGTTCGCGTGAATGGGACCGAAATCGATGGGATCGAACAGTGTTGGCATCACTTATCTCCTCTGGACAGGGCATCATATTGTTCGACAATAATCGAACAAGGCAAGCCTTTTGTTTGATAAGACTCGAACAAAGCAGGTGTTGCGATAACATCTCAGGAAAGGGATAAGACCCCATGGCTGCCTACGACCATCCTGACCCCGCGACGTTCGAACTGACCCTGGTGCTCCGCGCCCTGGCCGATCCTGCACGTCTGGAGATCGTCCGGCATCTGGAGCGGGTCGGGGAAGCGAACTGCGCCACGCTGATCGGGACACGGCCCAAGTCCAGCATGTCGCATCACTTTCAGGTTCTGCGGGACAGCGGGGTCCTGCGGACGCGCATCGAGGGGGTCCAGCATCGCAACTCCCTGCGGCGCGAGGAACTCGACATGCGGTTCCCCGGGCTTCTGACAGCCATTCTCAACGCTCCCTGAAGAATACCCTCAGTTCTTGCGCCAGATTTCTTCGTGGATGCAGGTTGCGAACACCAGCCAGACGAAGAACGGCACCTGCATCGAGGCCGCCTTGCAGTCCACCTTGTGCGCCGTGCAGATCGAGGCACCGGACGTCATGATCAGGCCGACGCAGATGGCCAGACCCGTTCCGAGCTGGCGCTTGCGGAACACGAAGAACGGGAACCCCGCCACCCCTGCGACACAGAGTGCCCAGAGGACCAGCGCCGTCGTCCGGCAACAGGACTTTTCAGCGCGCAGAAGCCGGTAGCCCGACCAGGCCAGCAGACCATCCAGCAGCGTCCAGATCACGGCATAGGCCGGTCCGGGCGGATTGAAATGCGGCTTGTTCAGGCGGTTGTACCATCGGCGGGTGGAGGGATCGTCGGCCGGGCTGATTTCCCGGGCGGCGTACTGAACTCCGAAAACCGTGCCGGCGGCGAGGACCGCATCAACCAGACGTCCCATAATCCCTGATCCTTCATAAATCCTGCTGCCTTAACGCGGCAGCAGGGCTTACGGTTCAGGGGGCCGGGGAGGCAGATGGCGCGGGCGTGCCAAAATCGAGCTCGGCCGCGATCTTCCCCGCATCCGGATTCCACAGCAGCACCCGGTCACTTCCGGCACCGCTCAGCGTCACCGCCATGAGCCCGTCGGGGCGGGAGGTGACGGCCGCGATGTGCTCGCCCGCGCCCAGCGGAAGCGCCAGACGGGAAAAGCCGCCATCAACCAGCGGAACGGTCGCCGTCACGCTCGGGCGGGGATGCAGAAAACGGTAAGCAATCACGCCAATCAGCCCGAAGACGGCCGCGATAATCAGCACGCCCATCAAAATTACGGCGGCCAGAAGCGCTTTTGGTGTGTGCGACTCGCTGTTCGCCATTTCCTCGGCTACACCCTGTGTCATGTCTGATCCTGTTTCCCCATTCCGTCTTGTTGTCGATGCGTCCACGGCTGGCCAGAGGGCCGACCGGGCGCTGGCGGACGCCATCGGCACGGTTTCACGCTCCCGGGTCAAGGCCCTGATTGAAAGCGGCAATCTTTCCGTCAATGGAAAGACGGTCTGCGAGCCGGCGGAAACGCTGCGCGACGGCATGGAAATGCTGCTGACATTCCCGGCCCCCACCCCTGCCCGGCCGATCGCCGAACAGATCCCGCTCGACATCCTTTATGAAGACGACGACCTGATCGTGCTCGACAAGCAGGCAGGGCTCGTCACGCATCCTGCTCCGGGGAACGAGACCGGCACGCTGGTCAATGCGCTGCTCGGCCATTGCGGTGAAGGATTCGAGGGAATCGGTGGCGAGAAGCGGCCGGGAATCGTGCATCGTCTGGACAAGGATACGTCCGGGCTGATGGTCGTGGCCAAGACGGCCATGGTTCATAACGCCCTGTCTGAAGCCTTTGCCGCCCGCGATATCGACCGTGCCTATCTGGCGCTGGCCTGGGGGCTTGTGCCGTCCGAAGGCGAGTTCGACGGCAATATCGGCCGCGACAAGCGGGACCGCAAACGCATGGCGGTTGTGGGTAGTGGCGGTAAGGTCGCCCTGACACGCTTCAAGCTGATCGAACCCTATCAGGCTGCCGTGTCCCTGATCGAATGTCGCCTTGCCACTGGACGGACCCATCAGATCCGTGTTCACCTTTCGAATGCAGGCCACCCCCTGCTCGGAGACCCGGTCTATCTGCGCCGGATTCCCGCGGCGGCGCGTGGTCTGTCGCAGGATGCGAAGGAAGCGGCTCTTGATTTCCCCCGTCAGGCGCTCCATGCGACCCGACTCGGATTTATCCATCCGCGGACAAAAAAGCAGCTTTCCTTCGAAACCGCCCCTCCCGAAGACTTTCAGGCCTTGAAAAAGCGACTGATCGGCTAAACCTTAAAAGGCCATTGACTTTTTTAGCTGAGCCTGTCATAAACTGCACATCCGACGAGCTGACGCGCCGCCGGAACGGATCGTACCGCCAGAGGTCGCCCAGTCCGGGGGCTGACGGTCGGGGACGTGAAAGTCCTTCCCAATGCGTCACCTGGGTCAGACGGAACTATCCCGTCGCCGGTCCGTATGAGTCTCCATCTCATCCGGATGCGGGTTAAGCCCCGGGCGAAAGGAGTCGAAGACCATGGCATCCCCAGCCGTCATTTCAGTGGGTCCCGAAAACAACCTGACCCGCTACCTTCAGGAAATCCGCAAATTCCCTCTGCTGACGCCGCAGGAAGAGCTCGATCTCTCCCGCAGCTGGCGCAAGGACGAAAACACGAGCGCCGCGCACCGCCTCGTCACGTCCCATCTGCGTCTCGTGGCCAAGATCGCCATGGGCTATCGCGGCTATGGCCTGCCGGTGAACGAACTCATCAGCGAGGGCAATATCGGCATGATGCAGGCCGTGCGCCGGTTCGATCCGGAGCGTGGCTTCCGCCTTGCCACCTACGCCATGTGGTGGATCCGCGCTGCCATGCAGGAATATATCCTGCATAGCTGGTCGCTCGTGAAAATCGGCACCACGGCCTCCCAGAAAAAGCTGTTCTTCAATCTGCGTCGTCTCAAGGGGCAGATGCAGGCCATTGATGACGGCGATCTGAAGCCGGAGCAGGTCAACTCCATTGCTACGACGCTTGGTGTGCCCGAGCAGGACGTCATGTCCATGAACCAGCGTCTGGCCGCACCCGACCATAGCCTCAATGCGCCGCTGCGCATCGATGGTGAAGGCGAGTGGCAGGACTGGCTCGTGGACGATCACGAGAATCAGGAGCAGACCTACGCCGCGTCCGAAGAGTTCACGGGGCGCAAGGCTCTGCTCGATCAGGCGCTGATGACGCTGAACGAGCGTGAGCGGCACATCCTGAGCGAGCGTCGCCTCAAGGAAGAGCCGTCCACGCTGGAAGAGCTTTCCCATCACTACAACGTCTCGCGCGAACGCATCCGCCAGATCGAGGCCCGCGCGATGGAGAAGCTTCAGAAGGCCATGGCCGCTGAAGTAGAACACCGCCGCCGCGAAAACGGGCTTCAGGCCTAAGCCAGCCCCTTTCCCATGAAACCCGCTGAAGGTCTGCTTCAGCGGGTTTCTTCATTTCAGGATACCAGTAAGCGGTCCGACCGGAAGAAAACCCATGACCAGAGCTCCGCGCATGATCCAGTCCATCGAACGCTCAGCCGCGATTCTGGAAATCATCGCCCAGGAGGGCGGCGGAGCACGCCTGCAGGACATCGCGGCACTATCAGGCATGGGAAAAACGACGGCGCACAACATCCTCCAGACGCTCACGCAGCTCGGTTACGTCCAGCGCCGATCGGGGGACATGCGCTATCATCTGGGCGGTCGCGTTCTGAACCTCTCCCGCATTGCGGGAAACGATCACGCGTTGCGGATACGGACGCGCCCGGCTCTCGAAGCCATTGCGAAGGCCTCTGACGCCATGGTGTTCCTTGCGGTTCCCAGCGGGGACAAGGCTGCGTATCTCGACATTCTCAATCCCCATGACCCCGACATGGCGGCCGAACTGCTGGAGAAGCGCGAAACGCTGGAAGGGTCAGCCGTCGGACTGGTCTTTCTCGCCTTCGTTCCCGGCCTTGGCAGGCGCGTCCTCGGCAGCCGTGCCCTGACCAGGGAAAGCCTCAATCGCATCGAGGATGTCCGCGTCAAAGGCTACTCCCTCGATATCGAGACGTTCCGCCCCGGGTGGAACGGGGTCGCCATTCCGTGGCGTGAGAACGGGGAAGTCCGTGCCAGTATCTGCGTCAGCGGCCCTGCGAAAATCCTTCCCCATCACCGCCTGACCCAACTGGGCTGGATGATGATGAGGCAGGTCGAAAAAACATCTGTCCAACGATGTTGGACAAATTGATTTTTCACGAATTTGCCAATTCCATCCTCCGACGTCCCCGATACTCTCCCCGCTCCCTCAGCAACGAAAGCCGAGATCATGAAACTCTCCATTGCAACTGCCATGCTGGACGCCGCCCATATCGAAGCCAAACGGCTTAATGTCGCCGTCTGCATCTCCATCCTTGATGAGGCGACCTGGCCCATGGCCATGATCCGCATGGATGGCACGGCTCTTGGCTCCATTGAAGTCTCGACCAAGAAGGCCCGCACCTCGGTCCTGTTCCAGATGGACAGTGCCGATTTTGCCGCAATCGGCAGCCCCGGTGGCGCGGCCTATACGCTTGAAAACACCAATGGCGGCCTCACGAGCTTTGGCGGCGGTGTCGTCCTCAAGGCGGCCGATGGCACGCTCCTCGGTGCGATCGGCGTTTCGGGGGCGAGTGTGGATGAAGACATCGCGATCGCCCGTGCCGGTGCCGCTGCTCTCCACGCCTGATTTAACAGCCTCCCTTACAGGTCTCCTGCATGACGACTGACACCCTTCCCGAGCCAGACGCCACGATACAGGTTCAGCCCCCGCATGGGCGGACAGCCGCGCTCCTGACCCTCACATTCGGCACGTTCGTGGTGGGTACGGGAGAGTTTGCCATCATGGGCATGCTTCCGGAATTCGCCCGTTCGCTGGGTCTGTCGCCCGCCGATGCCGGATATGCCATCACCGCCTATGCGATGGGGGTGGTCATCGGCGCGCCCCTCATCACCATTCTGGGCGCGCGCCTGTCGCGCCGGGAGCTTCTGCTGCTCCTGCTGATCCTGTTCTGCCTCGGCAACCTGCTCAGCATCGCCATGCCGACACCGGGTCTGGTCGAGGTCGGACGATTCATTACCGGGCTGCCTCATGGTGCCCTGTTCGGGATTTCGGCGCTCGTCGCCGCGTCCATGGTGGAGCGTTCACGGCGCGGCTGGGCGGTTGGGCGCGTTCTGTCGGGTATCGCGATCTCGACCCTGATCGGCGCCCCGTTCTCGACATTCGCCGCCAATCATTTCGGCTGGCGGATTGCCTATCTGATTATCAGTGTCTTCGGCTTCCTGACGTTCCTCGGCGTGTGGCGCTATATTCCGGCCGATACCCCCAATCGGAAGAACTCCCCATTGCGGGAGGTTACGGCCCTTGTGAACGTGCAGGTCCTGCTGACCCTGTTGACGGCGGCCATCGGCTTTGGCGGCATGTTCGCGATCTACACCTATCTGACGAGCGTGCTTCAGAACGTGACGCATGTGCCGGAATGGCAGGTCATGCTGTTCATGGTGCTGTGGGGCTTCGGGATGCTCGCCGGGGCCAATGTCGGCGCCTGGATCGTGGACCGGAACCTTGATACGGCCGCCCTTGTTGCCCTCACGGGCAGTGCGGTGGTCATGATGGCCTTCCCCTTCCTGCTCCATAACGGGCTGCTGCTGATGGTGGATGTTTTTCTGATCCCGGCCTTTGTAAACACGCTTGGTCCGGCGCTTCAGACACGGCTGATGGATTTTGCGGGAGACGCGCAGACGCTGGCGGCCTCGCTGAACCACTCCGCGTTCAATATCGCCAACGCGCTTGGCGCTTCACTGGGGAGCGTTCTGCTGGCGCGGCAGTTCGGCTATGGCTCACTCGGCATCGGGGGGGCGATTCTCTCGGTGGCCGGGCTGCTCGTCTATCTGCTGGCAATGCTGGTGCTCAGGCACAGTGGGCAGGCCGAAGTCCGGGGTCCGATCGACTGAGCTTCGTACAACCGGCTCAGTAATACGTGCCGCTCGTACGCCTTGGAGGAGACAGCAGCATTCCTGCAGGGCGTCCGCTCACAATAGGCTCCCCGGTCGAAGGCGGAGCAGGCGGTTTCGGGGGCTGGTTGTAGGCCTGACACCCGGCCAGACTGCAGAGCAGACAAAAGCCTGACAGAAATTTTCTCAACATCCGCCTCGCCTTATCAAAAAGCACATAAAAAAAGCCGGGAAGGTGCCCCTTCCCGGCTTTTGTCTTATTCGAGCCCCAGATCGTGGCCCGCGGAGCGGAGCACCTCGATCCCCGGCAGGATCTTGCCTTCCAGCCATTCGAGGAAAGCCCCGCCAGCGGTGGAGACATAGGTCATCTTGTCCACGACACCGGCATGACGCAGGGCCGAGACCGTATCGCCGCCGCCGGCGATCGTCTTGAGCTCACCGTCTTCCGTAAGCTGCGCGGCGTATTGCGCGACATCGACGGTGGCCTTGTCGAAAGGCGCAATCTCGAACGCACCGAGCGGGCCGTTCCAGACCAGCGTCTTGAGCGTATCCAGACGCTCGCGGATCAGCTCGACCGTGCGCGGACCGGCATCGAGGATCATGGCATCGTCCGGGACTTCGCCGATCAGGCAGGTCTCGGTCGGGACATTGGCCTTGAACTCACGCGCCACGACCGCATCGACGGGCAGGATGATCTCGCAGCCTTTTTCCTGCGCGAGATGGGCGATCTTGCGCGCCGTCTCGTGCATCTCGGCTTCCTGGAGGGACTTGCCCACATTCATGCCTTCAGCCGCGAGGAACGTGTTGGCCATCGCCCCCGTGATGAACAGCGTGTCCACCTTCTCGATGACATTCCCGATCAGGTCGAGCTTCGTCGAGATCTTGGAGCCGCCGATGATCGCACCGACCGGGCGCTCCGGGTTTTCCAGAGCGGCAGACAGCGCGCTCAGCTCAGCCTGCATCAGACGTCCGGCGAAGGACGGCAGGTCGCGGGCCACGCCTTCGGTCGAGGCATGGGCGCGGTGCGCGGCGGAGAACGCATCATTGACGAAAATATCGCCATTCTGCGCCAGC
Source organism: uncultured Gluconobacter sp. (assembly GCA_937880175.1). Lineage (GTDB taxonomy): Bacteria > Pseudomonadota > Alphaproteobacteria > Acetobacterales > Acetobacteraceae > Gluconobacter. The sequence continues at coordinate 24,930 of CALFLO010000006.1, read as the reverse complement.
GCTTTGGCGAACTGCGGATCATTGGCCTCTTCACCCGCATGAAAGCGCGTGTTTTCGAGAACGATGATGTCCCCGTCCGCCATGGCGCCCACGGCGGCTTCCACGGTCGGGCCGACGCATTCAGCCACGAAGCCGACTGGCTGGCCGAGGATCTGACCGAGCTTCAGCGCGATCGGACGCAGGGACATGGCCGGAACGACCTGCCCCTTGGGACGGTCGAAATGGCTGAACACCACGACGCGCGCGCCCTTGTCGGCCAGTTCGCGGATGGTGGGGGCGACCCGCTGCAGACGGGTGTCATCGGTGATGACGCCATCATGCATCGGAACGTTGAGGTCGGCGCGGACCAGCACGCGCTTGCCGCGTGCGTCCACACCATCAAGGGTGCGGAAGGCCATCACTCAGAGGCTCCCGAACAGGGCGGCCGTGTCGGCCATGCGGTTGGAGAAGCCCCACTCGTTGTCATACCAGGCGCAGATCCGGACGAGCTTGCCGCCATCGACCAGTGCGGTCTGGGTGGCATCAAACGTGGAGGATGCGACGTCATGGTTGAAGTCGGAGCTCACCAGGGGGGCGGTGTTGTAGGCCAGAATGCCCTTGAGCGGGCCTTCCGACGCAGCCGCGCGGATCGCCTCGTTCACGGCTTCGACGGAAGCCGGGGCCGTCTTCGGCACGAAATCCAGCGAGACGAGCGAGACGTTCGGCGTCGGAACGCGGATGGCGGTGCCGTCCAGCTTGCCCTTCAGATGCGGCAGGACCAGACCCACGGCCTTGGCGGCACCCGTGGAGGTCGGGATCATGTTGAGGGCGGCAGCGCGGGCGCGGCGCGGATCCTTGTGCAGGGTGTCTACCGTGCGCTGGTCGCCCGTGTAGGAATGGATCGTGACCATGTAGCCACATTCGATTCCGAAGGCCTTGTCCAGAACGGAGGCCACGGGAGCGAGGCAGTTCGTGGTGCAGGACGCGTTGGAGATGATCTTCATGTCCGACGTCAGGACGTCATTGTTGACGCCGTAAACGATCGTCGCATCGACGTCCGTGGCCGGAGCAGAGATAACAACGCGCTTGGCACCGGCTTCCAGCAGGGCAGCGGCCTTTTCGCGGGATGTGAAGAGGCCCGTGCATTCCATCGCCACATCGACGCCCTGAAACGGGACCTGTGCCGGATTGCGCTCGGCGGACACCGTGATCGGACCATAGGTGCGGCCATTGGCTTCGATGATCAGGCTGTTGCCTTCGGCGCGGACGGTTCCCGGAAGGCGGCCATGGACACTGTCATGGGCCAGAAGATGCGCATTGGCCTCGACCGAACCCAGATCGTTGATGGCGACAACCTCGACATCCGTGCGACCGCTCTCGATGATGCCACGCAGCACCAGCCGTCCGATCCGTCCGAAACCGTTGATCGCGATTTTTACAGCCATGACCTGCCCTACTCCGTTGCTTGAAAACTCGGGCATCTTCCATAGCACCGCCACAGCGGAGCAACAGGGGGCATCAACAGTTTTTCATGAAGTTGACTCTATAATCTTGCTCAAAGCCTCCGTTCCTGCGACGGTTCCGCGCGATATGGCACCTTTTGTCCGACATTTCCGTTCGCAGCGGCGCTTCGTCCCGCAGTCCGCCCTCCTGCTGGGGCTGCTGCTGCTGGCCATGCCCCTGCTTTCGGGGTGCAAGCTGCTGGACCAGCGCACGTTCAACCCGAATGCGGGCAAGCCGCCCCATCCCGTTATTCCGCCCGCACCGCCGGGACCGCCGCCGCGCGCGCCGTTTCTGGCCGTCTCCGAAGGCACGCCGGAATCCGAATTCGGCCCCATAGTCGAGCGCGCCGCCAAAGCCGCGCTGGCCCGCAAGCCGAATGTGCTGTTCGTCGTGCAGGCGTTCGCACCGCCGCAGCCGACCCCGGATGCACAGGCGCAAGCCCTGACGGATGTGACCCGTCATCTGGGGGCGCTGATCGCCGCCCATATCGAAAAAGCCGGTGCGCAGACCATCCAGATCGAGATGCATGCCATCACCGATCCGTCGGCGACAAAACCATTCGTCCGCGTGGACGTGCGCTGAGCCTCTAAAGGCGACTGATATACGACCTGTTTCGCTTAAGTATTGACCCCATCCATTGCGGGGCGATACCGTTTTTCCTGTAGCGCAAAGTCGTGAGGCAGGATTCGTGGCGCTGGGCGTTTTTCTTCAGGCCCGTGGCTTTACTTTTGCGGCGCAGGTCACCGCGCTCATGTCCCTTCTTGGGGTACTTTGGCGCGTGAACAAAAGACATATCAAAGGACATCGGGACTTATGATTTCACGACTGGGCACAATGCCTTTCTCCCGCCTGAACCGTCTCGATCTGTTCCTTGCCGTTGCGATGACAACCTATGCGGTAACGCACGGACATGGGTTCGTTGCGCTTGCACTTGTCGCCATGACAACGCTTGGCTTACTCATCAAAATGAAGCTCACAGTAGCCTGACAGTCAAAGCCACTTTGGCAGGAGTGGATCCGGTTGATATCTCAGACCATTTAGGGACGAGCTCGCGGCATCATCAAATCCATGTCGGTTTCGAATTGACGCGGGCTTGCCCGTTGCACTACGAATCATTCTGTTACTCAGGAAAAAGAAGCCTTAAGCCATGTCCAGAACAGAGTCTCTGCTTGCCCTGACAGCTGTCGTTGGCCTCGTATGGGGTTACAGAGGGGGCATGATCGGTGCCGAACTGGCGCTTGGTATTCTTTGCGCTGTTTTCGCACTCCGGTGCAGCGCCCTCGGTGTGCGTGGTCAGGTTACGCTCGTTACCTATATTCTCGCCCTGAACTCCGTGCTGCTACAGGGGCACGGATATCCCCGCCTTGGGCTGTGCGTGTTTCTTGCAGCGATGGCGCTGGCCGTTCTGCGCATGACCGGCGTCGTCCGGGAAACATCCGCCGCATAAATCTTCCGGCTTTTAAAGCAGTCGGGTCAGCAGCAGCCCGAGCGCCACACCGGCCACAATCAGGATCAACCCGTTCCGCAGGCGCGCGCCGATCGGTGCGCGTTCGGGTGTGACGTTGAGCGTTGCACTGTCCCGCAGGGCCGCCATTTCTTCGAGCTGCGCCCGGGCTTCTTCCTGTTCCTGCCAGACCCGGCCGCTCATGCGCCGGATGTAATGCCCGGCATCGGCGGGCGTTGTTGCGGCATGGTCCACGACGCGTTCAGCCAAGGTCCGGTTCGCCGTATGGCCCAGCCCGAGAACCCGATGTGCCGGACAGACGGCCAGGGCTTCCAGCACCATCGGGTTTTCAAACACCACGAAATCCGACGCGTCGCCGCCCCCGCGAATGAGAACGAGGATCTCTTCGCGGCAGGTGCTGATCGCTTCGGCCAGACGGCCGGGATCGTTCATGGCCGTGGGCAGGCTTCGCACGCGCTCGGGACGCCATGCCCCACCCAGCGCCTGAAGGAAATCCTCCGCCACCAGGGCGCTGGACGCGGCCGAGTGGATCAGCAGGAGACGCGCTTCCGGACGCGTTGGGTAAGGGTGGGACGCGCAGGGCAGTCCGCGCAGAACGTCCAGTACGGAACGCTCGATACGCTCGACCTTCTGGCGTCCGGGATCGTGGAGTTCCACGGCCACGACTTCGAAGCGCAGGACGATCTGCCCGCGATACTGCCGGGCGCGCAGCATACCGGTGACGTGGACATGATCGCCGGGGCCGACTTCCGCCCGGGCCAGAACGGATTTCTGCACTTCGAGGGACAGGGTGGTCCCGAACTGCGGATCGGTCAGGGGAAGCTGATAATATTTGGGATAGGAATTGGGCGCGGCATCCCCAAGCTGTCCCGCCACGATCAGCGGAAAGCCCCATTCGTCGAAAGCGGCGCAGATCTCGTCCAGCCGGGCGGAAAACAGGTCCTGCACCTGAAGCGGAGAGAGGACTGTCAGTGTTGTTGTGTCTCCCGCCGCGGAAGATGAGCGGGAGCGTCTCGGAAAAGCGTCCATCCGTCACCATATGGAGAAAGAACAAATGTTCTTACAGGGGGTTGAGGCCCTCTCACGCGATTTTTTGCCTGTTTTTCAGAAGGTTGTGGGCTGGTGAGCCGATTTGATCCCCAAGAACTGTTCGAACGCCTCGCCCGGTCGCGTTTTCGCACACGGTTCCATCTGGACGATCAGGCGCGACTCTATCTCGAAAGCCGGGGGCTGGATGCGGTTATGGAGCATGGTGCGGCCTTTATTGCCGAGCGTCTGGCTCCGGCCCATCCGCCGCGTGACGGCAAACAGACGCCCATGCGCGGGCATCCGGTGTTCATCGCCCAGCATGCCACCGGTGCATGCTGCCGAAGTTGCCTGTCCAAATGGCACGGCATGGCGCCGGGAAAGGCGCTGACGGCCGAGCAGCAGTCGCAGATCCTGCTTGTGCTGCGACGCTGGATCGAGCGGGATTTTGGGCGCCGCGTCCCCGAGAGCCCCGCGCAGGGGGCACTCTTCTGAAGGTCAGTCCGGCTGGCGACGGGGCACGAAGCGCTCCGCCAGAAAGATCAGCAGGAGTGCGAACGCACCCAGCACGATCTGCGAGCGCGTTTCGGGCTGGATCAGCATGGCCATCAGCGTGCACGCGATCAGCACCAGCGCGGCATAGGCTTTCCAGGGCGATTCAGGCACAAGCTTCAGACGTCCCGCTACGATCATGGTGTTGTTGAACACCATGAACCCGCCCGTGAGGCTGACGAGCAGGCCGAAAATCAGCGTCGGCGAGAGCACGGCTACGGCGGCTACGAGAATGGACGCCAGCGCACTGACCAGAATGGCGCGGCGGGGGAGTTTCGTGGACGCATCCACCGTCAGGAACAGTCCCGGCGCGGAGCCGGATTCCGCCAGTTCGTACAGGATGCGGGAAGTCACATAGATCCCGGAATTGAGACTGGAAAGCGCCGCCGTCATGACCACGATCGCCAGCGCCACGTCCGCGAACGGCACATGCAGGCGATGCAGCACCAGCAGGAACGGCGAATAGCCCGACACGACATCGCTCCACGGCACCAGACACAGCACAAGTGCGATGGAGACGAGATAGAACCCGCCGATCCGCAGCGCGATGGAGCGCGTGGCGCGGACGATGTTCTGCTCGGTGTTGTCGGACTCAACGGCTGCGACTGTGGAGATTTCGCTGCCGCCCATCGAGAACAGGATGGTCGGGATCACGGCCAGAAGCGCCAGCCAGCCATGCGGCAGAAGGCCACCATGAGCAAACAGGTTGTCATGCACAGGAATGGGGCGGCTCAGCAGCGCCCAGACGCCAATGCCGATGAAGCAGACGATCGCCAGAACCTTGATGGCGGAGAACCAGTATTCGAACTCGCCATAGCCCTTGACGGACATGAGGTTCACGCCGGTCATCAGCGCCATGATGAGGATTTCGAGCACGGCGTAGGGCAGCGGAATATAGGGGGCGAGCATCGTCGCCACAGCGATGACTTCCACCGCAATCGCGATGATCCAGGTCATCCAGTAGGCCCAGCCCGCCACGAAAGCGGCGCGGTTGCCGAGCGAATACTGGATCTGTCGCAGGAAGGACGCCCGTCCCGGGACTTTCAGCGCCAGATCGCGCATCATCAGATTGACCAGAAACACCAGCGTTCCGGCGAGGGCATAGGACAGCAGCACCGCAGGGCCGCCCAGCGAAAGTGCCGCGGACGCCCCGATGAAATATCCCGCCCCGATCACCCCTCCAAGGGCGATCATGACGACGTGGCGCGTACGCAGACTGTGGGCGAGCTGGTCGGGCTGGCTCATGGACAAAAGACTTCCTGCTGTGGACGGGAGGGGCGTTTTCGACAAGGGGCGATTCAGACCGGAAGATCCCTGTTGTCCGCCAGGGTTTCCATGGTCATGTATGACGTGATGGCATCGAGTTCCACCTTGCTGATGATCTGCTGGTACACACGATCGAAATCGTTCATGTCGCAGGCCACCACCTTCAGAAGATAATCGTATTCGCCCGCGATCCGATAAAAATCAACTATGTTCGGTATCGAACCGACCACCTTGCGGAACGTCTCGAACCATTCGCGCGAATGATGGCGTGTGCGCATGAGCACAAACACCGTCAGGGTCAGGCCCAGCGCGGCCGCGTTGAGCCGCACGGTGTCATGGGCGATCACGCCGTCTTCGCGCAGGGCGTTTAGCCGCCGCCAGCAGGCATTCTGCGACAGGCCGACCTTCTCGGCGAGTTCACGCTGGGAGGGGGTCCCCTGCTTTTGCAGGATTCTCAGGATCGCCCTGTCTGTCTGATCGAGTTTTCTGGCCATATCGCATCATATGACCACAAAAAGGATTTTTTATCCTCAAAAAAGAAGCGGTTTTTACTCATTCCGTCGGTCTATCGTTCAGTTCTCACGCAGAGGAAGAACATCGCGTCATGGAAACGATCGGCAATCTCGACAACAGCACGGCCCTTCTGGAACAGTTCGAGCAGACGCTGCGCAACAACGGGCTGAGCGCGCTGGCCAAGGGCGTGATTGGCGATGGTGCGAAGTTCTCGACGCCGTTTGGCACACAGTCCCTGCTTTATGCAGACTATGTTGCCTCCGGCCGTGCGCTGAAGCAGATCGAGACGTTCATCATGGACGAGATCCTGCCGTTCTATGCCAACAGCCACACCGAAGCGTCTTTCTGCGGCGCTTACATGACGCGCCTGCGCAACAGCGCCCGCGCCACCATCGCCCAGCTCTGCCACGCCCCCTCCCCCGATTTCACAACCATTTTCATGGGCAATGGCGCAACGGCCGGACTGAACCGTCTCGTTCATCTGCTGGAAGTTCCGGCCCTATGCGAAGCCGGAAAGCGGCCCATCGTTTTCATCGGCCCTTATGAGCATCACTCCAACATCCTGCCTTGGCGCGAGAGCGGTGCGGAAATCGTCGAGATCCCTGAAGCGGCCGAAGGTGGGCCGGATCTGGATGTTCTCGAACAGGCACTGGTCGCCTGCGCGCCCGATCGGCTGAAGATCGGATCATTCTCGGCTGCGTCCAACGTCACGGGAATCCTGACGGATGTGAATGCGGTCACAGCCCTGCTCAAGCGTTACGGTGCCCTGTCCATCTGGGACTATGCCGGGGCTGGCCCTTACTGTCCGATCGACATGCAGCCGGGCACGCCGTTTGAAAAGGACGCGGTCGTCGTGTCCTGCCACAAGTTCATCGGTGGCCCGGCGGCGTCGGGTGTGCTGATCGTGCGCAATGCGGCGATGTCCCGCACCGCGCCCGTTCTTCCGGGCGGAGGCACCGTGCGCTTTGTGTCGCCCTGGAACCACGACTACACCGCCTGTCTCGCTGCCCGCGAAGAGAGCGGCACACCGAATGTGATCGGGGATATCCGCGCGGCCCTCGCCTTCATCGTCAAGGACGTCATTGGGGAGGCCCACATGGCGCAGCGCAATGCCGAACTGCGGGCGCGTGCCGTGAAGGCCTGGAGCACTAATCCCGCCATCGAAATCCTCGGCCATCCGACAGCCGATGCCCTTCCCATCTTCTCATTCCGCATCCGCGACACGAAAAATGGCGGCTTCATTCACCAGCAGCTTTTCACGCGGATGCTGTCGGACCGTTACGGCATTCAGGTTCGTGGCGGCTGTGCGTGTGCGGGGCCTTATGCGCACCGTCTTCTGGGGATTGACGAAGATGAGTCCGGGTTGATCCGCAGCGCCATCCTGTCCGGGCAGGAAATCGAAAAGCCGGGCTGGACACGTCTGAATTTCAGCGTGCTGATGGATGACGGCAAGGTCGAGCGCGTTCTCAACGCCGTTAACGAACTCGCCAGCAACCCCTGCGAGACGGCGGCGCAGTATGACTGCGACATCACTACGGCGCGCTTTCGTCCGAAGGCTGCGGCCTGAAACAGGCTTGAAATCCGTCCCGTCGCGGGCCAACGTCTTTATTGCGTAAACGTTACAGGACGCCTGCGATGAGACGGTGGATGAGTGTGTGGGCCGCTGGGCTTTTCCTTGCGCTGGGCGGATGTGCGGCGGAAGGCCCCCTGCACCCGACGACTGGGCGCCAGTTTTCGGCTTATACGCTCGAAATCGGCTGGACACCCAGTCTGCACCGGATCGGCACCACGAACCGCACCGATACTCTGGCGGCTCCGGCCCAGACCCTTTATCTGTGGGCGTTCAGGGGCTCCATTCCACGGGATCTTCAGAACGCTGGCGTTTCGGCCGATGACTGGCGTGACCGGGGGTGCCGGTCCTACGGGCCGGTCCATTTCCCGCCGGTTGTTCTCTCGCCTGCCCTGCGAAAAGACATCATCGCCTTAACGCCCGGAGAAACGGATACAGGGCTGAGCTGGGACTATCAGGTCCGTGCGGCGTGTCTGGGGTTTGCGCAGGAGGATTTCTTTGAGGAAGCGGCGCGAACCTATACCGCTTTCAGCAACAGTCCGGCCGCAGCCATTCTGAGGGGAAATGCCGGAAAGACGGTCCGTCGTGACGCGATGATCCGCGATCTGGCCGCGTCTCTGGGGAGCCGTCGGAAAGAGGCGATCCGTCTGCGCTGTGCGATGGATCAGACAACCGGGAAGACCGTGTTCGACCGGGTCTATATCGGCATTCGGGCCCGGAGGCTGGCGCTTTTCCCGGCCGCATCCTCGCTCGCGGATGAACCGCCCACGAGCGCGCCCTGCCCGGAAAATTTTCTTATTCCAGCACCCTGATCTCAGAAGAGATAGGCGACTTTCATGTAATAGGCGTTCGTCTCCGGCACGTTCCGGCCTTCGACGGAGTGGGAATAACGTGGCGTGAACGACAGGCGCTTGGTGATGTAGAACATCGCACCGACACCCAGTGCTGTTTCGCGACTGCTGGAATTGGCGACCCACAGATTGGAGGTGTTGTCGTGCATGCCGCCGCTGTTCTGCCAGTCGAGCGAGAAGAACGGCTCAATGCGTGACGAGGCTTTCCAGCTGAAGCGCAGGTTCGTGTAGAACACGTTGCCCGCCGAATAGCTGTGCTCGCCATTGCGGTGCTTGGTGGAGCTTACGACGCTGCCCAGATCACCATCGAAGCTGAAATGCTTCCATTCGTAATCGAAGATGATGCTCGACAGGTTGGCCCAGTAATGCATCGCCATGGAATCCCGCGTGCCGGACGGCGTTTCCATGAAGGTCTGGATCCCGAGCGTGCTGTGCTTGTTGGGCTTGAACCAGGCTGCGGGTCCGACGATCGTCGTGCCCAGACCGCCCCAGTTCTGCCCGTTGGCCAGCGTGTAGGCCTCGGACTGGATCAGCTCGAACGCGAAGCTGACATGGGGGATCGCGTCGAAACTGCGGAAATGCACGTATTTCGTCATGCCGCTCCAGGTGTGGCTGCCACCCCGCGCCCGGCGCTGGCCGCCACTGTCATAGACCGACCCGGCGGCGTTTCCGTCACCATACTGCACCACCACGTTGAACGGTTTGAAGTCGACCGGCAGGTCGTATTCGTGCGGTCCGATGATGGCCAGTGGAATATCCGCGCCATGAGCGGCAAAGCCCGGAACGAGAGCAACAGCAGGCAACCAGGCTGTCAGGGCACCAAGGCGCACTCCGAGCGTGAATTTCCGACGCATGACATGAATTTCCATCACTATTGAGCGGGAGTATGGAGCGTGCCCGCAGGGGGCACGCTCCATCCGTCAGCGGACGATCAGTGCGCGGTCGCGCCCTGGTCTCCGTTCAGGCTGTAAGCGATGATATAATCACCGCTGCGGGTGCCAAGGCCCCCATGACCGCCAGCGGCGATCACAACATACTGCTTCCCATCAATTTGATAGGACATCGGCGTGGCCTGTCCGCCTGCGGGCAGACGGTCCTGCCAGATCACCTTGCCGTTCGACATGTCGAAACCGCGCAGGTAATCGTCGGCCGTCGCACCCATGAAGGACACGCCACCCTTGGTCAGGACGCTGCCGCCGATGTTGTACATACCGGTCGGAAGCGGAAGGTTGTTATGCGTCCGGAAAGGACCCGTGTCGCGCGTGGTGCCGACGGGGTGCTGCCAGACGATCTTCTTGGTCACCAGATCGATGGCCGTGATCTTGCCCCAGACCGGTCCCTTGCAGGGGATCTGAAGCGGGTTCAGCCACGGGCTGGTGTAGGCGATGTACGGCGTGCCGTAATCAGGGGAGACGCTCAGCGCATCGCCCTTGGCTTCCGGCTTGTCGCCCTGGCCGTTCCACTTCGGCAGGATGCCGGAGTTCTCGGCCTTCTGACGGTGCTCCAAACGGATCCGGAACGGCAGGTAGCTCGCATTGGCGATCAGCAGTTTGCGCTGCGGATCGATGGAGGCGCCCTGCCAGTCAACCACACCATAGAATGCCGGATAGACGATCGTCGTCTTGCCAACATGCGGCGGGGTGAACTGACCTTCGTAAGCGGACTGGCGGAACTGGATGCGGCAGATCATCTGATCCAGCAGCGTCGCGCCCCACATGTCGCTTTCCTTGAGGTCCGGCGGCGTCAGGGACGGCAGGCCAACAGCGTAAGGCTGCGTCGGGGAGACATGGTCATCCGCTGCAACACCCGCGGTCGGAACCGGACGTTCCTCAACCGGATAACCCGGAACCGGCTTGCCGGTCCGACGGTCCAGAACAAAGAACTCGCCGCGCTTGGTGGTCTGGATCAGAGCCGGAATGTTCTCGCCATTCGGGCCCGGCAGATCAACCATGGACGGTCCGATGGCCAGATCCATGTCCCACAGATCGTGATGCACGGTCTGGAAGGTCCAGCGGCGTTCACCCGTCTCGATGTCGAGAGCGATCGTGGCGCTGGATGTTGCGTCGTCGAACGGACGGCGCGAGCCACCCCAGTTGTCCGGCGGCGAGTTGCCCATCGGCAGATAGAGCAGACCCAGATCCGGATCGGCTGTGTAAACGCCCCATGCGTTCGGCGTGTCACGCGTCAGCACGTCGTTCGGGCCGGGCTTCCAGTTTTCCGGGTTGTGACCGGCATCCCAGGCCCATTCGATCTCACCCGTGATCGGGTTGAACGCACGGATTGCGCCGGAAGGCTCGAAATTCGCCTGGTTGTCGAAGATCCAGCCGCCCAGAACCACGCGATCCTTCACCACCAGCGGCGGCGACGTCACGAAGTGGAAGCCATGCGGAACATGACCGAGATACTGGCGCAGGGAAATGAAGCCGTGCTCGCCGAAGTCTTCGCAGGGCTTGCCGGTTTCGGCATCGACAGCCAGCAGGCGCACGTCGCCGACCGGGGAGAAGATACGCTTCTGGCAGGCCTTGGAGCCGTCCGGAGCCTGATAGTCGTCAGCGGCCTTGTAGTAGGACACGCCACGGCAGGCCAGATAGACATTCGCCGCCAGATCGGCCGCGGCCGGCTTGGGATCGAACTTCCATTTCACCTTGCCGGTCTTGGCATCGAGCGCCATGACCCAGTTGTGCGGCGTGCAGAGATAGAGCGTGTCATCGACCTTGATCGGGGTGACCTCGAGGTTGAACTCGTGTCCCTGATCCGGTCCGGCAACCACACCTTCGTCAGCCTTCTGGACGTCACCCGTACGGGTCACCCAGGCGCGCTTGAGGGTGCTGATATTCGCCGGCGTGATCTGGCCCAGCGGGCTGTAGCGATCACCGCCCACCGTACGGCCATAAGCGGGCCAGTCGGCTTCGGGTGTGTCTTTCGCCGTCAGGTCGGACTGCCCTGTCGCGGCCATGCGGTCCGCCGGAAGCGTGCCGTTGATGGAGTAGGACGTGAAGCAGCTTGCGATGATCGCAACCATCGCAATGACGGCTGAGCCGAGCAGTTCGCGCTTGTCAGAAGCCCAGTCCCGGCCCGTGCGCCACACCCATGGCAGCAGCATCCAGGCCGCGATGCCGACGAGCGTGAAGAGACGGACTTCCAGACCCCAGATGTCGAACCCGACTTCAAGAACGGACCAGATGGTCGCCACCAGCAGAAGCCCCGCGTACAGACGCGTGCCCAGCAGGGGGTTCCTGAAGCTGATACCCGCAGCCGCAAGCATCACGAGGCCCAGAAGGGCGTAGAACCACGAACCGCCGAGGATGAGGAGATATCCTCCCCCTCCCAGCAGGAAAAGCCCGACAAGCGCGAGCAGGATAGAGGTTAATGGAGACATTACCCTCTGGAGTGAAGCAGACATGACACCTCGTTCTTGCGAAAAACGAAAACCATTCTCTCTGAAATGATTTGTCTTTCCTGATCATCGGCGGAACGCGATACCGTTTGCGCCCCGTCATGGCTGTGACGGACGGGACAGCCCTGTTCGTACGTCAGGAGCAGCAAAGAACCGGCGCTTGCTAAAAGCTCCGGCTTCATGCCTGCTTCCCTTCCGACCCACAGCACTGAACCGGAAAAGAGAAGGAGCGCTGCGTTACCGATGGCCTGCGAAACAACATCCCCGATACGCAACGCTTCGCCTTTTCCGGCAATCGTCATTCCTGATTCTCTTCGTTGCGGGCTATCCCACATCGTTGAACCCTCACCCGATTGTGACCGTCTGCGTCGTACCTGTCGCAGAACTGCGACAGGTTTCCGGCACCCGGTGCCGTCCGCCGCAGCGCGAGGAGCGCGATGACCACAACACTGTCCCGCACCTGCCTGACCGATTCATGGGCAAGATGTTCCACGAACTACAATCTGGATCCGTCCGAGCGGTGGGAGACGCAGGTCCTCAGCCAGCCGGAACTGCGCTTCGTCAGCGGGCGCACCCAGCGCCTGATCCAGAGTGCTCTGCCCGAGATGCAGCATCTGCACAGGCTCGTGGATCCGCTGGATTTCACGGTGATGCTGGCCGATCCCACAGGGATCGTTCTCTCCCGCCATACCCAGCGCAGCCAGCTCAGCGGCTGCCGGCGCTGGCGTTTTCAGGCGGGCGCGGTGTGGGACGAGCAGAACGCCGGGACCAATGCCATCGGAACCTGTCTGCGTGAGGAACGGCCGGTCATGGTCGTTCATGACCAGCACTGGCGTCTGTGTTTCCGCAAGCTGACCGGCATGGCGGTCCCGGTCTATAATTCCATCGGGGAGCTGGCCGGGGCGATGGACATCAGTTCGTTCACGGCTGAAAACGTGCTGCCTGCCGCGCCGCTGCTGATGGATGCGCTGCTGACGACCGCCCGGCGCGTAGAGGAAAAACTCTTCCATGACCGCTTCGGCAAGGACATGATCGTGACGCTGGGGCCGTCAAAATCCTCTTCGTCGATGCTGGTCGCACTGGACCGCGACGGTCATATCCGCGGCGCCACCCATGCCAGCCGACGGCATATGAGCTGGCCCGATGGCGAGCTGTCCAGCCTTCCGGCGCTGCTGCCGCTGCTCGATACGCAGGAAGAGCCGAGTTTCCGCCGGGCGGAAGCGCAGGTCATTCACTCCGCCCTTGCGACGGTCCACGGGAATGTCAGTGCCGCCGCGCGTCTTCTGGGCGTGAGCCGCGCGACGCTGCACCGCAAGATCAGGGCGCTGGATCTTGAGCGCTGAAGCCTGACAGGGCCGCGGCGTAATCGTCCGGGCGGAAGCCGACCAGCAGCAGGCCCGGACCTTCCAGAACCGGACGCCGGATCATGGCAGGCTGCTCCAGCATGAGCGCAATGGCGCGTTCCGCATCAAGGTTGTCCCGAAGCTCCGGTGACAGCTTGCGGAACGTCGTTCCCGAACGGTTCAGCAGTTTCTCCCAACCCAGCCGGGCCACCCAGCCTTCAAGCTGGCCCCGATCGACGCCGTTCTTGCGATAATCATGGAACGTGACCGCCACACCCTGTTCGGCCAGCCATGCCCGCGCCTTGCGCATCGTATCGCAGTTGGGAATGCCATAGATCGTGATTGATGCGGCCATGGGGCTGGTTCCTCTTTTCCGGCATGGCCGGGGACGTTGCGCACCATGAAACCATGGCGTGGCCATTCCCACAAATCCAGAACCGGGGGGCTGGAGCAGTCACGTTTTGTCAAAAATACCAAAAATCGGTTGTTAATTTTTTTGTGGAGTGCATAGTTAACAAACTATTAACCACCTCCATGGCGACCCCATCATGAACGAAAAGACAGTGACATCCGGCCAGACAGTCAGCGGCTCCACGGTTTCGAGCGGCAGTTCCCTGATCGTCTCCTCGGGCGGCAATGCAGTTGAGACCACCGTTCTTGATGGCGGCTCCGTCAATGTTCTTGATGGCGGCGTGATTTCCGCCACGTCCATTTCCGGTGCGTCCGGAACCGAAGACCAGAACCAGGCCGTGATCGTCAGCAGCGGCGGTTCCGCCGTGAACACGACCGTTTTTCATGACCAGTTCATTGTTCTGAATGGCGCGAGCGCCTCCGGTGTTGTGCTGAATGACGGCGGGATGACGGTTCAGGGCAACGGATCTGCGACAGACGTCACCGTCAATTCGCAGGGCAATTACGCGGTCTATGTCGATGGCGGCACGATGACCAACACCGTCATCAACAATGGCGGCGGCATGATCGAGTACAGCGACTCCGGCGACCACACCGGCAAGGGCGGCTCGTCCTTCAACACGGTCGTCAACAGCGGTGGCTTCGACGTTGTCCTGAGCGGCAGGTCCGTCAACGAGACGGTCAATAGCGGAGCCTACGAGCAGCTCTACGCCCATGGCGTTGCAAGCGGCACGACCCTTTCGGGCGGTAATCTCTATGACGCGGGTTCGGCCCTCGGCACCACCATCAGCGGAGGCACCCTGACCGTCGAGGCCGGTGGTGTCGCGACCGGAACGCAGAACACCAGCGGCTGGTCCGTTATCCAGTCCGGTGGCGTGACGAGCGGTGCCGTCATCAGTGGGCGCAATGCGTTCCAGAGCGTTGCTTCGGGCGGCGTGGATTCCGCCTCCTCGATCCTTAACGGCGCCAAGGAATGGCTGTCCGGCACGGCCGTCAATGATGTCGTGTCCGGGGTGGGCGAACTGCATATTGCGTCTGGTGCCACGGCGACCAACACGGCCGTCAGCACCCATGGTCATGAATATGTCAGCGCAGGCGGCGTCGCCTCCGGCACGACCCTGTCCTATCAGGGCATGGACTACGTGGACGGCACCTCGCAGGACGCCACGCTGTCGACCAACAGCATCCAGACCATTTACGCCGACGGTCTGGCCAACAATGCCACACTGTCCACCGGTGCGGTGCAGTACGACAACGGGATTTCCCAGGGCACCGTCCTGAATTCGGGCGGCACCGAAGTCGTCGGCCAGTATGGCATGTCCTTCGCAACCACCATCAACAGCGGTGGCGTCGAAAAGATCAGCTCCAGTGGCACGGGCGCAAGCGAGACCGTCAACAAGGGCGGTGTTCTGGACGTCCTGTCCAATGGCAAAACCTACAATGCCACTGTGACCGGCGGCACGCAGACGGTCGAAGCCGGTGGCCGGAGCGTCAGCACGAACCTGCTCAGTGGCAGCGAAGTCGTCAGCGCGACCGGACAGGCCATCAATACGGCCGTCAGCGGCGGAACGCTGCTGGATGCCGGCATTGCGGAAGGCACCACCATCACGGGTGGCACCATGACGGTCGCCAGTGGCGGCTTTGCCAGCGGCACGACCGAAACCAAAGGTACGATCACCGTTCAGTCCGGTGGCACGACGGTGGGCACGCTGCTCAGCGGCGGTCAGGCTTTCGAAACGGTTCAGGCCGGTGGCGTCGAGAACGGTGCGACCATCATTCGTGGTCAGGACACCATCGCAGGCTCGGCCTTCGGAGACAGCGCCACCACGCTCGGCAAGATCACCGTCCTGTCCGGCGGCTATACCAGCGGCAGCACCGTCACCCGCCATGCCCATGAGACGGTCAGCGCGGGCGGCACCGCCGTCGGCACGGTTCTGGATCAGCAGGGCATGGACTATGTCTATGGCGCCTCCATCAGCGCCACGCTAAAGGGCCAAAGCCAGCAGTTCATCAGCGCAGGCGGTACGGCCAGCGAGACGACCGTCGGCAGCGGCTCCACCCAGTATGACGGCGGCCGCACCGATCACACCGTTCTGCAGAAGGGCGCGTTCGAGACGGTTCAGTCCGGCGGCGTTGCCAACGAGACCAGCGTGACGTCCGGGTCCTGGCTGACGGTGGATGCCGGTGGCGAGATCGACGAGACGATCCTTGCAGTTGGTGGCCATATCGACATCAACAGCCTGCAATATGCCGGCGTGGCCAAGGCCGCCATCAACGGTGACACGCTCGTCGTCACGGAAGGCGATGCGAGCTACACCATCGACCTTGAAGGCGATTATTCCGATTATCATGCCGAGCTGACCAAAGACGGCGATGGCAGCACGGTCGTTACCCTCGCGCAGGGCAGCGAGATCTGCTTCCTGCCAGGCACGATGATCACAACGCCGTCCGGCACCGCAGCCGTCGAAAACCTGCGCATCGGCGACGATGTTACGGCCTGGGTTGATGGCAGCCCTGTCAGCCGCAAGGTCACATGGGTTGGCAGCAAGCGCGTCCGTGCACAGGGTGGCGCCACGGCTGACCTGTCCGGTCATCCGGTGCGGATCCTCAAGGATGCGATTGCCGCGAACGTGCCGAACAGGGATCTGCTGGTCACGCCGGAACACTGCCTCTTCATTGATGGCCGTTTCGTCCCGACCCGCATGCTCGTCAACGGCCGCTCGGTGTTCTACGACCGCTCCATCAGCGTCTATGACTACTTCCACATCGAGACGGAAAACCACTCCGTCATCATGGCAGACGGTATGCTGACCGAGAGCTATCTCGACACCGGCAACCGCCGCACCTTCACCCAGCATGGTGAGGTCGCAAGCCTTGGTGGCACCCAGAAAAGCTGGGAGCAGGATGCCGCCGCCGCCCTGATCGTGGACCGTGCGACGGTGGAGCCGATGTTCCGCCAGATCGCGGATCGCGCCATTGCTGCCGGTCTGGAAAGCCGCGAGGTTTCGGCTGAATTGACCGAGGACGCGGACCTGCATCTCGTGGCCGATAACGGCACGGTCATCCGCCAGAGTCGCGAGGCCGCTGGTAAGACGATCTTCATGATCCCCGCCGACGTGACGGAAGTCCGCATCGTCTCCCGCACAGCCCGTCCGTCCGAGACGGTGGGACCGTTCGTTGATGACCGTCGTGAGCTGGGCGTTCTGGTGGGCGATGTCGTGCTGTACGACTCCCGCGCCACGCGTTCGATCACGTCGCATCTGACGGACGTCCAGCTTGAGGGCTGGCAGATTGCTGACAACGCAGCCTGCCGCTGGACGGCTGGCAATGCCCTGCTGACGCTCGGTGAGCGCGATCAGGACAGCCTTGCCCTGCTTTCCATCGAGATCCGTGCCGCTGGCCCGTATCTTGCGGGCAGCACGGTCGAGACCACCGCAAAGTTCGCCTGATCATTCAGGCTCCGCGGCACGTCATTACGGCGTGCCGCGGGACAGGACACGAAAAACCCGGCAGAGGCCTCGCCTTTGCCGGGTTTTTCATGCCGGATGGTGCCGGGATCAGTTGTTCCAGTGAATGCCCGGAAGCGGCTTTTCCAGCTTTGAGATCGGCTTGATGGTTCGGCAGCTTCCGCGTGGCTTTGTGCCTTTGAGCAGGCTCAGCGCGAAGGGCACGGAATCATTGGCCGAGACATTGACCGCCCCGTTATGGGTCAGGCCCGGATACTGCTTCCAGGTGACGGAGGTTCCGGCATCGCACATCGCGGCCACCGCGTTGTACTGCTGGGCCACACCGGCTTCGTCATCCGCAAGACCCGTTCCCACGAAGACCGGCATTTTCAGATGCGCGTCCGGGATGGTGAAGGCGGTGTCGAAACCCTGTTCCAGCGGCGAGCGGTCGCCGGTGAAGACGTTCTCTTCCGTCATGTCGTGCGCATCGGTGTATTTGAACAGGTCGCCGAGGCAGGACTGGCGGGCCTGATGGGACAGGTCGCGTCCCTTCTCCGTCATGAACTGCCGCACCTCCGCATCCGGATGCAGGCTAGTCATGGAGCCTTCAACCGTCAAGATACCGTAGGACGCAGACATGTGCGGGGATTCCGGGTTGTCCCGCACGAGCTGCGGATGGGCGGTTTTTGCCGGGGTATGGAACGCAATCACAACACCCGTCGCCACCGTGCCCAGAACATGCAGGTCCGGCGCATATTGCGGAGCGAGCCAGCCGGTCCCCAGCGCCGCGCCTCCTCCCTGCGACTGACCGACGAGGATGATCTGGTTGCGCAGCGTGCCCTTGTACTGCTGAAGGGAGGCCCGCAGGCCGTTCAGCACACTGTAGCCTTCGGGGCGATACATCAGATACGGATGTGGTCCCGGCGTGCCGAGGCCCTGATAGTCACTGGCGACCACGGCAAAGCCTGCAGCCAGCCAGCGGTCCAGATAGGCCCGGTCCCGCGAGAAATAGCCCCGCCATGAGGGTGCGCAGATATCGGCAATGCCGGTCGTGCCATGTTCCCACGCCACGATCGGCCAGCCGCCCTTCGGCGGTGTACCTTTCGGGAAGATGATCTGCCCCGACACCGCTACCGGAACGGGTTCGCCGACCCCGCTGATGGACGTATAGAGCGTGCGGACGGCCTGTCCGGCATTATCGGGCAGGTGCTTGCCCTGAATGTCCTCGGTCCGGATCATGACGCCCGGCCCTGCGGGGAGCTGTGCCGGCGGCTGGTAAAAGGCGCTGACGCCACCGTCTCCATGCGGACGGTCGGGCTCGGCGACGGCAACCTGCTGCTTCGGTGCGGGCTGCGGGGTAGCGCAGGCGGCGAGCGTTCCCAGCGCGCTGGCACACAGGAAAAGACGGGCAGGAAACTTCTTCATGATGTTCTCCAGCGACGGGAATAAGGGTCTGTAGCGGGCAGGAAAGACTTACTGGCCGAGGGCGACGCCGTCACGATGCGGGTCACCCCAGCCGCTCAGCCCGTCCGGGCCAATGGTGATGGCCTGCACGGCGGCGTTCATGACAGCAGCATGCGGGTGATGGCCCATGCTCTCAAGCGCGGATTTCAGCTCTGCGGCCGATGTGCCGTGTTCCAGCTCTTCCGCACGGTTCTGCGCGCCGATGCGCGGCTGCTCGATGGCCGTGCGGATGTTCTGGCCCCAGGCGAGATGCCCGACCAGCGTCTGCACCACGGAATCAATGATCCGCGCGCCACCACCCGCGCCAATAATCACCTCAGGCTGGCCATCCGCACCGAACACGATGGTCGGCGCCATGGTGGTGATCGGGCGCTTGCCGGGGGCTGCGATATTGGCGGCGGCCTGCCCGTCCACGACAGGACGGGTAGAGAAATTGGTGATCGCATTGTTGAGGACGACGCCGTCCACGATGATATCCGCCCCGAAATTGAGGTTGATGGTCGTGGTAAAGGACAGTGCGTCACCGGCCGCGTCACGGATGGCGAGATGCGTCGTGGCGGGCACGGTCATGGCATCGGACGCCGGGAGGCTGGCCAGACGGCTCTTCAGTACGCCCGGACGGACCTGCCCTGCGGCTTCTCCCGTCGAGACGAGGGCTGCACGCGCGTCCAGATAGGCGGGGCTCAGCAGCTCGCCCGTTGCAACGGGTGTGTAATCGGGGTCGGCGGCGTATTTGCGACGGTCGGCTTCCGCCAGACGCGAGGCTTCGAGCAGAAGATGCGCGGCCTCGACGCTGCCGGGGCGATACTGACCGATCTTCAGACGATCAAGGATCGCAAGCTGCTGAAGTACGGATAGTCCACCCGCAACCGGAGGCGCTGCGGAGCAGATGCGGCGGCCGAACGCCTCGACGCAGAGCGGCGCGCGCTCGCGGACCTTGTACGCTGCCAGATCCTTTGGCGTGATGTGGCCCGGATACGGTCCTGTCGCCACGGCAGCGGAGATTTTTCCGGCAAATTCGGGGCCGTAGAAGTAATCCGCGCCCTTGTTCGCAACCTGTGTCAGCGTCCCGGCCAGTGCCGGATTGTGCAGGATCGTGCCCTTGGGCAGCGGATGGCCGTCTGCGTCGAAATAGGCCTTGAAGCTGGCTTTCTGCGCCAGTTCCGGGCGTTCCGTCAGGACGAGATGCAGGTAGCCCGGCATGGCATAGCCGTTGCGGGCCGTGGCGATGGCGGCCTGAAACAGATCGGCCCAGGGGAGTTTGCCGTAGCGCTTGTGCAGGAGTTCCAGCGTCCGCAATGTGCCCGGAACAGCCACGACGCGCCCGCTGCGTTCCAGCAGCGCGTGGGGAATGGCGTGGCCGTCCGCATCATGCGCGTAATCCTGCGGCACGATGGCAGGGGCGGCGGCCAACCCGTCATAGAACGAGAGCTTTGCGGCGTTTTTATCCCAGTACAGAATCGTGGAGCCCCCGCCGAGACCGGAAGCCTGCGGCTCGACAACGGCGAGCATCATCTGACCGGCGATGGCGGCATCGACCGCGCTGCCGCCACGGCGGATCACGTCCATCGCGGCCTGTGAAGCCAGCGGATTGGCGGTCGCGGCCATGGAGGTCTGGGCCGTGCTGGGTTGTGCGATCACGGCCGCGCTGCCTGCGCGATGATCCGTTTCCGCGCATCCGCCCAGCGCCAGTGTCTGCATCAGCCCCATCATTCCCAACACTCCGGAAACACTGGCGCGTCGCCGGATACGGCGGTTACAGGACGATGGGCGGGACGGAAGAGAGGGTCTGGAATGCATGACGCAGCAGAAACTTTCGTAGTCGGAACGGAAAACATCGTAACAGGATCGTTACGGCCTTCAATCGCCCCGATAAATGCTGCTATGATGGAAACATTATCAACCAGTGGTTTGCAATGAACGTTTTTCAGGCCATGACCACCTTTATGGCGGTCGTCGAAACAGGAAGCATGACCGCTGCCGGAGAACGGTGCGGCATTTCCCCTACGATGGTGGGCAATTACGTGCGCCTTTTGGAGGAACGTCTGGGCACGAGCCTTCTGCGACGCACCACGCGCCGGCAGAGCCTCACGGCCTTCGGGGCCGTCTATTTCGAGAAATGCCAGTCCATTCTCAACCTGCTGGATGAGACCGAACATCTGGCACAGGCGGCGCAGACCCTGCCCTCCGGCACGCTGCGGGTGACGGCCCCCGTCACCTATGGCACCCAGAGCGTCACGCCCTGTCTGGCCCGCTATCTGGCTGAAAATCCGTCCGTGGATGTTGATCTGGTGCTGACGGAACGCAGCGTGGATCTGACGCATGAGAAGTTCGACATCGCCATTCGCCTTGGCGTGCCGGAGCCGTCCTCGCTCATGTGCCGCCGTCTGACGGATTACCGCATGACGCTCTGCGCCTCTCCGGATTATCTCGCGCGCCGGGATGAGCTTCTGGTTCCACAGCAGCTTGCGACGCATGATGCGCTGGCCTTCGCCTACACGCCGTCCTCGCCCTGGCACTGGGCGCGGCATGAATGGCATTTCGAGAGCCCCAAGGGCCGCGTAACGGTTGAAATGCGCAGGCGGGGGCTGTTTAACAGCACGCAGGCCATGCGCCGTGCGGCTCTGGGCGGCCTGGGCATTGCGATGCTGCCGACCGATCTGGTGCAGGACGATCTGAAAGCCGGGACGCTTCAGGCGCTCCTGCCCGATTACACCCTGCCCTCACGGCCGATCTATCTGCTTTATCACAAGGAGCGCTACAGCGCGCCGACACTACATTCCTTCATCCAGTTCATGATGCGCAATCTTGGCGACCGCCATACAGGTCTGAGCCAGACAGGAGCGGGGCACGCCGATCCCGGACACTCATGAGCACACAGGACAGGCCTTTTCCGCGTTACGGAATGACGCTGCCTGTCATCGCCTCCATTCTGGGCAATATCATAGAATATTACGACTTCGTTATTTACGCGTCGTTCTCAACGTCGATCGGGCAGACGTTCTTTCCTGCCGGGCTGGCCCTGTCGCAGATCGCCCTGACGCTTGCGACCTTCGGCTTCACCCTGCTCGCACGCCCCGTCGGCGCCGTCGTTCTGGGGATCTGCACGGATCGCAGGGGCCGGACGTTCACGATGATCCTGTGCATCGCGCTCATGGCGATCGGGAGCCTACTGATTACGTTGACGCCGGGCTATCAGAGCATTGGCATGGCCGCGCCGCTCCTGATCGTTACGGCACGTCTGCTGCACGGGTTTTCGCTTGGCGGGGAGTTCGGAAGCGCGACCTCGTTCCTGATCGAACAGGCTCCGGGGCATGAAGCACGGGCCGCGAGCTGGCAGGCCATCGGGCAGATCGTCGCGTCCCTTGTCGCCGCCATCGTCACACTGGGCCTGACGCTGTTGCTGCCCGCGCAGGGATTCGACAGCTACGGCTTCCGGATCGCGGCCGGGCTTGGCGCTCTGGCCGGGCTTCTGGCGCTGGTCCTGCGGTTCAGGCTTCTGCGGACGCGCCCGGCGCCTCCGGTTGTGAAAGCCGTCCCTGCGTCTCCCTTCCTGCGGCGGGAAAACCTGCTGCGCACGCTGGCGGTGATGGGGGCCGTCGCGCTGGGGAGCGGCATCACCTATCTGGGCATCTACATGCCCCATTATGCCCGGCTGCATTTTCATGTCGCGGCCAATCTCGCTTATGCCTCCGCCCTGCTGACCTATGGGGGGCAGCTTGTATTCACGCCGCTGCGCTGGAAGCTGGCGGACCATTTCGACCGGACCCGCAGCATCAGACCGATGCTCCTGTCCTGCGCGGTCCTGTTCTGCCTGCCATGGCCGATGTTCCGGCTGGTCTCGATCTGGCCCGAGAGCATTCTGGTCATGCCGCTGTTGTTCAATGTTGTCGGCCTGCTCTACTTCGCCGCACTCGACGGCTTCATCGGCATTCTGTTCCCGGACCGTCTGCGTGGGCGTGGCCTGACGATCGGCTATTCCTTCGGCGTCGTCCTGTTTGGCGGTCTGGCGCCGCTGACCAATGCTGCCCTGATGTCCTGGAGCGGGACGGAGCTGGCTCCGGCGTTCTATCTGGGCCTGACCGCCCTGATCTCGGCCACCGCCATTTTCGCGGCCAGACGTCTGCTCTGATCGGGAACGTTCCGCCATCCCCATGTTTTTATGACGGAATAGAAATCCCTGCTTCATGACAGACTATGAAACTATCAATTATTTCTTCGGAATGTTCTTATGATCGTCTCCTTTATCTTCAGCCCCAGATTCATAACGGTATCGTAGCGTTAGTTTTTTTCAGGATCCGCCAGACATGTCCTCCAGAATCCCTGCCCCGTCAGACCCCGTGCGTCCCTGCCGACTGCCCGCGTTCTCCTTTCTTGCCGGGCGAGGAAAACATATTCTGGCGGCTGCCACGATCCTGAGCAGCGCGACCGTTCTGGCCGCGAATGCGGCTTATGCCGCGGAAAGCACCAAGCCAAAGCACGCCCGCAAGGCGGCCCAGCACGCGACACGCACCGTTGCGGAGCCAAAGGGCGGGCAGGAATCCATCAGCGTTCTGGGCCAGCGCGGGCAGGCTCCGGGTGGCGGCATGATGCGGGCGGAGACGGCTGCGCGGTCCATCCAGTCCGTCACGCAGGCCTATATCGAGATGCAGAGCCCGACCAGCTCCCCGCTCGACCTGATCAAGAACCTGCCCAGCGTCAACATTTCGACGCCAGATCCTTCCGGTAACGAAGGCGGATCCATCAGCAGCCGTGGCCTGTATGACAACGATATCGGCTTTCTGCTGAACGGGATGCCGATTGCCAACGGCTCCTCGACATCCGCGTCGAACTTCATCCAGAACTATATCGACAGCAACAACATCGTGGCGGAATCCATGACGCCGGGCTCGATCTCGGTCGAGGATCCGCTGACCTCCGCCGCGGCCGGTGCACTGAGCATCACGACACGGGCGCCGGCGCAGAAATTTGGCGGTTTCATCTCGGGCAGCTACGGGTCCTTCAACACGTCGCGCGAGTTTATCCGTCTGGACAGCGGCGAGATCGGCCATTCCGGCATCACGAGCTATGCCTCGTTCTCGAACATGCATTCGGACGCCTGGCGCGGTTCGGGCACCAGCGAGCGCAAGCACATGGATTTCCGGATGACGAAGAAGATCGGGGAGCGCAGCGCTGTCGACCTTTTCGTGGGCTACAACCACTCGTTCTATTACCAGAACCGCTATCCTACGATGGCGAACTTCTATGCGGACAAGAACGGCCTGCCGCTCACGACGCCCATCAGCTACACCTCGACCTTCAGTGCGACGTCTCCCAGCAGCTATTACGGCACGCATGGCTCGGACAAGGACCAGTTCTACGCCTCCCTGCCGATGCATTTCGCGCTGAACCACCTCTTCAGCGTCAGCATCACGCCTTACTACCAGCGCGGGGCCATCACGCTGAACAGCGCCTCGCGTCTGCAGGAAGGTCATACCTATGCGGGAACGGCGCTTCAGAAGGTTGATCTGAACGGCGACGGCAAGATCAGCACGGCCACGCGCGCGGCGGTTTCGACCAATTCCATGTCCGTCAACCAGCAGGGCGGCGTCGTGGCCAGCCTGCACTGGCATGCCGAGAACAATGAGGGCCAGATCGGCTACTGGCATGAGGAGAATTCCTATTCCCTCAAAACGCCGCTGTCGCGCATGAACCAGGTCACGGGTGCGCAGCCTTCGGACACGGATACGTCCGCCTATTACCGCACCACCAGCGGCAACGTTTATTATTCGACCAACTATGTCGGGTCCTACAGCCTCAATTCCGGCTTCATGGAAGACACGCAGCACTTCCTGAACCACAAGATGGCGCTGACCGGGGGCATCAAGGTCGTGTCTGAAACCCTGCGCGGGCAGGATTTCCTCGCCAGCACGGCCAGCCGCTCGAACCACACGTTCGTCTCGCCGATGCCGCGCATGTCGTGGTCGTGGGACTTCGCACCGCACCACCAGATCTACTTCGATGCGGAAGGCGATTTCCGCGCGCCCTCGCCCGTCAACCTGATCACGCGATACAGCACGTCCACGGGCGCCATGACGACCTCGGGCGCGAATGCGAAGCCGCAGTATTCCATCAAGGAAGAGCTGGGATACCGCTATACGGGTG
>CALFLO010000005.1 GCA_937880175.1 uncultured Gluconobacter sp. | reverse complement strand
AGGCGGCACAGGCTGGGGCGGCGGTGGCGGCGGTGGCGGCTCTTCCGTCGGCGCCTTCAGAGGCGGCGTCGGGGCGGGAGGCGCTTCGTTCTTCACAGGTGCGGGGGCTGGAGCGAGTGCAGGCGCCGGATGATCGCCCTTGACCGGATGGGTCGGCGGACCAGCCTGATCGAACTCCATCTGGACCGTCGGGGGTTCAGGTGGCTCGGGCGGTGTCGGAGGAGGGATCTGCACAAGCAGATACGCGATCAGCCCCAGATGAATGGCGGCTGATCCGTAAAGCGCGTGACGAAAGCGCCTGTTATCAGAGCGGCGTGGACGGACCACGGCAGAAGCCTCTTACTGGCCGCTCTGGGGCTGCTGCGCGAGAAGCGCAACATGCGTGAAGCCGCCCGACGTGATCTGGCCCATGACCTGCATCACCTGTCCATAGTCGATATGGGCATCGGCACGCACGAAAATGCGGTGGGTCGGATCGTTCTGCGACTGCGCCTTGAGCTGATCGATGAGTTGATCGGACGTTACCTGCTGGTCCCCCAGATAAAGCGTGCCATCCGGCTTCAGGGACACCGTGATCGGCTTGGTATCCGAATTGACCGGGCTGGCATCCGTCTTCGGCAGATCCACATTAACGCCACTAGTCAGCATCGGCGCCGTCACCATGAAAATGATGAGCAGCACCAGCATGACGTCCACCAGCGGTGTGACGTTGATTTCCGACGCGGGCCGACGCTTACGGCGTCCGCCACCTCCAGCCCGTCCTCCCGCAGACATTCCCATGGTTCAGGCCTTCCCGCCGGTCGAATCGTCCGCACGTTCCTCGGACTGACGCGACAGGATGGCCGCGAACTCGGTGCCGAAAGCTTCCATGCGATCAGCGAACTTCTCGAAGGAATTGCTCAGACCGTTATAGGCAATATAAGCCGGAATGGCTGTTACGAGACCAATGGCCGTCGCGAACAGGGCTTCGGAAATACCGGGGGCCACAACGGACAGGTTGGTGTTGTGCATCTGCGCAATGGACGCGAAGGAGTGCATGATACCCCAGACCGTTCCGAACAGGCCGACGAACGGCGCCACCGGGCCAATCGTTGCCAGAAAGATCAAACGGCGCGTCAGGCGGTCGTTCTCACGCATGACGGTGATGTCGATGGCGCGGTCCACGCGCTCACGCACACCACCCCGCGACAGGTCGATCCCGCCAATCCGTGCGGAACGGCGCCATTCCCCCATGGCCGCACCGAACACGGCCGCCATCGGATGCGTCGGACGTGCACCGTCGGATTCGTAGAGATCGTCGAGCGATCCGCCCGACCAGAAACGGTCCTCGAACTCGGTCGCCTCACGGCTGACGCGACGGATGAGAATGATTTTTTCCGCAATGATCGCCCATACGCCGGCGCTGCACAGCAGCAGACCCAGCATCACCAGCTTTACAACGATGGAGGCGTGCAGGAACAGGTCCAGAGGCGAAAGACCGGCCGCACCGACCGCCCCAAGCGCACTCGAACTTACCTCATGATCCACTGTTCTCTCCTGTACAGATCCTGTCCCTTGCGGGTCAGGACTCTCCATTGCACTTCATGACGAAACAGGAAAGTGGGTCAGACCTCTCCTGCCTCCAGTTTTCGCACTGCATCACGCCACCGAGGCGGAATTTTGGCAGGTTTCATGTCCGTGGCACTCAGACAGGCCAGTTCCACGTCAATAACCGTAGCTGTTTCGCCACCTCCGGAATAATTCCGGACGGTCTGACAAAGTTTCAGCCGCGTTGGAGTCATGGCGTCCAGCGCCGTCTCGATTTCCATCTCGTCATCGAGTCGGAGCGGGGAGCGATACCGGATCGCTGCCTGACGCACGACGAAGACCAGTCCGAAATCGTTCAGAAGCTCGGTGACGGACGCATCCGCATCCCGCATCGCCTCGCTCCGCGCGCGTTCGGCAAAGCCCAGATAGCGCGCGTGATAGACGATGCCACCTGCGTCGGTGTCTTCATAATAAACCCGGAACCTGATCTTGTGCGTGGCCATACTGTTTCTCCAGTCATGGTGCGCCCATACCCCGAACCGTGTTCAGGAGTTTTCAGGGCGCGGAATCGTCCTGCTCCACCGTGGAGAGCAGGTCCACCTGGCTCGCCGGCGGTGTCAGGCCGAGATGACGCCATCCCGCCTCACCCAGCATCCGCCCGCGGGCCGTTCTCAGAACAAGCCCTTCCTGAATCAGGTAAGGCTCGATCACGTCTTCCAGCGTATCGCGCGCTTCGGCAAGCCCCGCCGCCAGCGTTTCCACGCCGACCGGACCGCCATGATGATGCTCGGCAATCCGCTTGAGATAACGCCGGTCCATCGCATCCAGCCCGCGCTCATCCACTTCGAGCCGCCCCAGAGCCGCATCGGCCAGGTCGCGGTCCACGATGGAATGCTTCGACACGAGCGCGAAATCCCGCACCCGACGCAGCAGACGCCCCGCAATACGCGGCGTCCCACGGGAGCGCTGGGCGATTTCCTGCGCGCCGTCATCGGTCAGACGCATCCCGAGCTTTACCGCCCCGCGCGAAACGATCGCCCGCAGCTCTTCAGGCGTATAGAACACCAGCCGCAGCGGAATCCCGAAGCGGTCCCGCAATGGCGTTGCCAGCAATCCCGCCCGCGTGGTTGCAGCCACAAGCGTAAACGGCGCCAGATCGATCCGCACGGACCGCGCGGCAGGCCCTTCGCCGATGATCAGATCGAGCTGGAAATCTTCCATCGCCGGATAGAGGACTTCCTCGATCGCGGGCTGGAGACGGTGGATTTCGTCAATGAACAGCACATCGCGCGGCTGAAGATTCGTCAGGATCGCCGCAAGATCACCCGCACGCTGAATGACCGGCCCGGACGTCGCCCGGAACCCCACACCCAGTTCCCGCGCCACGATCTGCGCCAGCGTCGTCTTGCCCAGACCTGGAGGTCCATGCAGCAGCACATGATCCAGCGCCTCGCCACGCGCCCGTGCGGCCTCGATGAAGATCGCCAGATTTTCGCGGCTGGCTTTCTGGCCCGTGAAATCCGCAAGCGTTTCAGGACGCAGACTGCCCTCGCCCGTATCCTCGGGCTGACGGGCCGGATCGGTTTCGCGGTAGTCGTCACTCATCGCGCGAGATCCTTCAGACTCAGACGGATCGCCAGATCAAGCGTCGCATTCTCGTTCTCGGCCAGCACCTTGCTGAGCACGGGCCAGGCCTCGGCCCGACGGAACCCAAGCCCTGCCAGCGCCAGCAGCGCGTCATTCTCGACACTCGGTCCCGAGACGATCCCCGGCGCGGACGCAGTCCCCCCACCGCCCGGCATTTTCGCAACCTTGTTGCGCAACTCGCTCAGGATCCGGTCGGCCAGACGTGGCCCGACACCGGCCGCCCGCGTCAGCGAGCCCTTGTCCCCGGCATTGATGGCCAGCAGGATCTCGCCCGGACTGTTGGCCGAGAGGATCGCCAGCGCCACTTTCGCGCCCACGCCCTGCACAGTCGTCAGCAGCCGGAACCAGTCCCGCTCATCCGTCGTCGCAAAACCGAAAAGCTGGATCGCATCCTCGCGCACGATCGTCTCGATCAGCACACGCGCCACTGATGGCGGCTGCGGTAGCGTCCCCAGCGTACGTGTCGAGGCCGAAACTACATACCCCACGCCATTGACGTCCACGATGCAGCGCTCGCCCTCGATCTGCCCGACAAGTCCGGTGAGTTGTCCGATCATGCCATGCGCTTCCCGGCCACGACATGCGCGGCACTCGCCCGGTGATGGGCATGGCAGATCGCAACGGCCAGCGCATCGGACGCATCGGCCTTGCGAATCTCCGCCCCCGGCAGAAGCCGCTTCACCATCATCGTCACCTGTTCCTTGGTCGCAGACCCGGTCCCGACCACGGATTTCTTGACCGTCATCGCCCCGTATTCCGCAACCGGCAGCCCTTCATAGGCTGGCGTCAGCAGAGCCACCCCACGCGCATAGCCAAGCTTGAGCGTCGAGGAGCCGTTACGGTTCACGTAGGTCTCCTCAACGGCTGCCTCGGCCGGCGCATATTCGCGGATCAGCTTTTTGAGCGCGCCATGCAACTCGCACAGGCGAAGCGGCACGGATTCGGATCCATCGGTCCCGATCACTCCCGAAGCCACATGCTTCAGGTGATTGCCATCCACGTCGATGATGCCCCAGCCCATGAAACGCAGGCCGGGGTCAATGCCCATCAGGCGGATCAAGCAGCCAGCGCCTCGGCCACGTCGTCGGGAATGTCGAAGTTCGCGTAGACGGACTGAACGTCGTCATTGTCTTCCAGCACGTCGATCAGCTTCATGACCGACCGCGCCTTGTCCTCATCCAGCGTCACGCTGTTTTCCGGACGCCAGTCGAGCTTGGACGACTGCGGCTCACCAAAACGGGCCTCCAGCGCATCCCGCACGGCGAAGAAATTCTCCATCTCGCAGGTCACTTCGTGGCCCTCTTCGGTGGTCACGGCATTATCCGCACCGGCCTCGATTGCCGCTTCCAGCATTTCGTCTTCGGACGCCACATCGAGCGGATAGCTGATTGCGCCCAGACGCTGGAACATGAACGACACCGAGTTCGTCTCACCCATCGAACCGCCATGCTTGGAGAACGCGGCGCGCACTTCGCCGGCCGTCCGGTTCCGGTTGTCCGTCAGACCTTCCACGATGATCGCAACGCCCGCCGGACCGTAGCCCTCGTAACGAACTTCGACGTAATCATCACCACCTGCGGTGCCGGAGGCCTTCTTGATGGCGCGCTCGACATTGTCCTTGGGCATGTTGACTTCACGCGCCATGGAAAGCGCCGCCCGCAGACGCGGGTTGGACGCGGCTTCAGGCAGACCCGAGCGCACCGCAACCGTGATTTCACGCAGAACCTTGGCGAACTGCTTGGCTCGCTTGGCATCCTGCGCACCCTTGCGGTGCATGATGTTCTTGAACTGTGAATGACCGGCCATCGGTCGCTCCTTCCTCTATCTGGGTGTCAGAGGCTCAGACGAGCCTGCCATGACAGTGTTTGAACTTCAGGCCCGACCCACAGGGGCAAAGGGCATTGCGCGGCGTCTCGGCATTCCAGCGCAGAAGTGTCTCCGCATCAGGCTCGCCCGCTGCCGGCACAGCCTGCGGACGCGGCATGACCGGCGCCGAGGACGGGAACCCCGCCATCGGCTGCGGCGCGGGAATGGCGGATCCCGTCGTGCCCTGCGCAAACATCCCCGCAGGCTCCTCGGACGGCCCGGACGTCTCGGTGTTGATGACCGGGAACGGCGGCGGCTCGGACACGGCCTGAATCCGGCACATCGTCTCCGTTACGCGGATGCGCATATCATCCAGCATCGCCGTAAACATCTGGAAGGCTTCCTGCTTGTACTCGTTCAGCGGATCACGCTGACCGTAAGCCCGCAGACCAATGCCCTGACGGAGCTGGTCCAGCCCGTGCAGATGCTCTTTCCACACCGCATCGAACGTCGTCAGCACAACCTGCTTTTCGATCAGACGCATCAGCTCGGGGCCCATATTGGCCGTCCGCGCCGCCTGCGCCTTCGCCGCTTCCGCCGTGATCCGCTCGATCACGCCTTCGCAGTCCATGCCGTCTTCCTTCGCCCAGTCCGCAATCGGCAGATCCAGGTTCAGAACACGGGAAACTTCCTTCATCAGCCCTTCGGTATTCCAGGCCTCGGCAAAGGACTTCTCAGGGATATGCGCATGCACCAGATCCTCGATCGTGTGCTCGCGCAGCTCGGCAATCACGACCGACAGATCTTCAGTCGCCATGTATTCCTTGCGCTGGGCGTACACTTCCTTGCGCTGGTCATTCATGACGTCGTCATATTTAAGCGTGTTCTTGCGCATGTCGAAATTACGCGCCTCAACCCGCTTCTGCGCTTTCTCCAGAGCCTTGTTCAGCCAGGGATGAACAATCGCCTCGCCTTCCTTGAGACCCATTTTCTGCATCATCGCGCCCATGCGGTCGCTTGCGAAAATACGGATCAGATCGTCTTCAAGGGACAGGAAGAAGCGCGAATTGCCCGGATCACCCTGACGGCCTGAACGGCCACGGAGCTGGTTGTCCACACGGCGGCTTTCATGCCGCTCGGTGCCGATCACATACAGCCCACCAGCCTTGTGAACTTCCTCGTGATGCTCTTCGACAATCGCACGGATGTTCTGCTCGACGGACTCACGCTGCGCCTCGTCCTCGACGCCTTCGGTGCTGGCCTTGACCAGCATTTCGATGTTGCCGCCGAGTTTGATATCGGTTCCGCGGCCCGCCATGTTCGTGGCGATCGTGATGGCACCCGGCGCGCCCGCCTGCGCGATGATGATCGCCTCTTTCTCGTGCTGGCGCGCATTGAGCACATTATGTGCAATGCCGCGCTGCGTCAGGATGTGCGAGAGATATTCGCTCTTCTCAATGGACGTCGTGCCCACGAGAATGGGCTGGCCGGTCTTGTTGATGTCCTTGATCAGGTCCGCCACAGCACTGAACTTCTCAGCCGCCGTCAGATAGACCTCATCATCCGTGTCGATCCGCTTCACCGGCAGGTTCGTCGGGATTTCCACCACATCGAGATGATAGATTTCCGCGAACTCGTCGGCCTCGGTCATGGCCGTCCCGGTCATGCCGGACAGCTTCGGGTAAAGGCGGAAATAGTTCTGGAATGTGATGGAAGCGAGCGTCTGGTTCTCCTGCTGGATCTCCACGTGCTCCTTGGCTTCCAGCGCCTGATGAAGACCGTCCGAATACCGACGACCATCCATCATGCGGCCCGTGAACTCGTCGATGATGACGACCTTGCCTTCACGCACGATGTAATCTACGTCCCGCGTGAACAGCGTATGCGCCCGCAGGGACTGCTGGACGTGATGGACGACGGCCACGTTATGGATGTCGTACATGCCGCCTTCCTGAAGCACGCCGGCCTGCGCCAGAAGCTCCTCGACACGATGCGAGCCATGCTCGGTCAGCGTGACGGAGCGCAGCTTCTCGTCCTTGTCGTAGACGTCCGGCTCCTCAACGAGCTTCACAACCACATCATCGACCGAACGATACAGGTCGGAGCTGTCATCCGCGGGGCCGGAAATGATGAGCGGGGTCCGCGCCTCGTCGATCAGGATGCTGTCCACCTCATCCACGATCGCGTGGTTGAACGGACGCTGCACCATGTCGCCAAGCGCATATTTCATGTTGTCGCGCAGGTAGTCGAAACCGAACTCGTTGTTCGTGCCGTAAGTGATATCGGCAGCATAAGCCTCGCGGCGCTCCCCGTCCGACAGGTTCGGCACGATCACACCCGTCGTCAGCCCAAGGAAGGTGTAGAGGATGGACATCTCTTCGGCGTCACGACGCGCGAGATAGTCATTGACCGTGACGACATGCACGCCCTTGCCACTCAGCGCGTTCAGATAGACCGCCAGAGTCGCCACGAGGGTCTTGCCCTCACCTGTCCGCATTTCCGCGATGCGGCCCGCATGCAGAACCATGCCGCCGATGAGCTGCACATCAAAGTGGCGCTTGCCCAGAACACGGCGGGACGCTTCACGACAGACCGCGAAGGCTTCCGGCAGCAGACCATCAAGGGTCTCACCCTTTTCGAGCCGTTGCCTGAACTCGATCGTCCGGTGCCGGAGCTGCTCGTCAGAGAGGGCCTGGACCGCAGGCTCCAGTGCATTGATCTCGGGCACACGGCGCTGATACGCCTTGAGCGTGCGATCGTTGGCAGAACCGAAAAGGGCGCGGGCGAGGCGTGCGAACATGCTGAACCTTGAGATGCCGAAGACCCGAAGCGCCAGCTCTTTCCACTACCGGAAAGACCCGTCACACCGTGCCGTCAGGATTTTCACGTCTGCTGGAGATAGGACCCGGGCCGCAAAGGGTCAATGGAGAGCCCGTGCAGAACCCCGATGAAATGTCCTCATTGTCATCACGGCGTCACATCCCGACCGCAGACCTCACCCCGGCGGCATCCTCGTGAATGAATGGTAACGGACCGCACCCTTGCAGGGCGGACCAGCCTTTGTCATGGTGCAGACCATCCTTTTTCAGGTTACATCCGAGGTAGTCCCCACATGCGGCTTTCCCGCTCCACTTTCGCTCTCGCCGCCCTTCTGGCCAGCACGTCGGTTGCAGCATCGACGGCATTCGCCGCTCCTGCAGCAGCCCCTGCCGCCGCAGCACCCGCAGCCGCTCCGGCTGCTGCCCCGAACCCGGACATGCTGATCGCCACCGTCAACGGTTCGAAGATCACGCTCGGTGACGTGCAGCGCGCGGCAGGCAACCTGCCCCCGCAGGCCCGCCAGATCCAGCCGTCCGTTCTGGTGCCGCTGATCGTCAACCAGCTCGTTGACCAGAAGGCCGTTCAGATCGCCGCCGACAAGGAAGGCCTGAGCCGCAAGCCGGACGTGAAGGCCGCCATGGACGCCGCCGCCGCGAACGCCCTGCAGAATGCCTATCTCGAAGAGAAGGTCGGTCCGCTGGTCACCGATTCCTCTCTGCATGACTTCTACCAGTCGCATTACGCGAACAAGAAGCCGGAAGAAGAGATCCACGCCCGCCACATCCTGGTGGACAGCGAAGCACAGGCCAAGGACATCATTGCCCAGCTCGGCAAGGGTGCGGATTTTGGCAAGCTTGCCGCACAGCTTTCCAAGGATAAGGGTTCCGCTGGCGCAAATGGCGGCGATCTGGGCTGGTTCAAGAAGGAAGACATGCTGCCGGCTTTCTCCGCAGCCGCGTTCTCCATGAAGCCGAACACGATCTCCCAGACCCCCGTTCACACCCAGTACGGCTGGCACGTGATCCAAGTCCTCGCGACCCGCACGGCTCCGATCCCGACCTTCGATCAGGTCCACGATCAGGTCCGTCAGGAAATGATCCGCGACAAGGTGCGTGACATCGTTCAGGCCGCTGAATCCCAGGTGAAGGTCGTTCACTACGACGCACAGGGCAAGGCGATCCCGAATGCAGCTCCGGCTGCCGCACCTGCAAAGAAGTAAGTCCATGGCAAAGCCGCTCCCCGTCTCTCCGCTCGCGCGTCCGCTTCCGGACCTTGCAATGATTGCGGGTGTGCGGCTTTCCGCCGTCGCCGCGGGCATCCGCTATCAGGGCCGTACGGACCTGATGCTTGCGGAGTTCGTCCCCGGCACGGTCGCCGCAGGCGTTTATACGAAAAACGCCTGTCCCGGCGCCCCGGTCCTGTGGTGCCGCGAGGCCCTCACGACCCCCTATGCCCGCGCCCTGCTCGTCAATGCAGGCAACGCGAATGTCTTTACCGGCCGCGCCGGAATCCAGGCCTGCGAAGACTGCGCGGACGCCACCGCACAGCTCCTCGAATGCCCCCCGCAGGACGTCTTTCTCGCCTCCACAGGCGTGATTGGCGAAAAACTGCCGCAGGACCGCATCATCGCCGCCCTCCCCGCCGCCAAGGCCGGGCTGGACGAAAACGGCTGGGCCGATGCCGCCCACGCCATCATGACGACGGACACCTTTCCCAAGGCCGCCCGTCGCGATGTGAAAATCAACGGAACATCCGTTCGCCTTCAGGGCATCGCCAAGGGCTCCGGCATGGTCGCGCCCGACATGGCCACGATGCTGGCCTATGTCGCAACGGATGCGAAACTACCGCAGAACGTCCTGCAATCCCTGCTGGCCTCCGGCTGCGCCCAGAGCTTCAATTCCATTACCGTCGATTCGGACACGTCCACCTCGGACATGCTGATGATTTTCGCGACC
Source organism: uncultured Gluconobacter sp. (assembly GCA_937880175.1). Taxonomy (GTDB): domain Bacteria; phylum Pseudomonadota; class Alphaproteobacteria; order Acetobacterales; family Acetobacteraceae; genus Gluconobacter. The sequence goes on along the minus strand of CALFLO010000005.1, from coordinate 44,917 downwards.
GGACTGGCTGACAATCCCGAAGTCGATGACGTCAATGATCCCGCTCTCGCCGAGTTTACCCTTGCGCTGAACGATCTCCTGCTGGAGCTCGCACTGATGGTGGTCCGCGATGGCGAAGGTGCGACAAAGCTTGTCCGCATCGCCGTCACCGGAGCGGAATCCAACTTCTCGGCACACCGCATTGCGCTGTGCGTCGCCAATTCTCCGCTCGTGAAAACCGCAATTGCGGGCGAGGACGCCAACTGGGGCCGCGTGGTCATGGCGGTCGGAAAAAGCGGTGAACCCGCAGACCGTGACCGCCTTTCTGTCGCCATTGGCGGCACATGGATCGCGAAAAACGGCGGTGTCGTCGAGAATTACGACGAAGCGCCGGTCGTCGCACACATGAAGGGCCAGGAGATCGAGATTGCCATCGATCTCGGTCTGGGGACCGGACAGGCCCGCGTCTGGACGTGCGATCTGACGCATGGCTACATCGACATCAACGGCTCCTACCGTAGCTGATCGCCCCAACACGTCAGCGAGAGCGGGGCTTGTGCGACCCCGCCTCTGCCGTTAGCAAAATCCGGGTGCCGTTTCGCACTTGATATGAGGAAAAAGTCCATGTCTGCTGGAGCTCGCGTGCTTGTTCTGGGCGGTGGCGTTGGGGGGCTTGAAGCCGCTGCAGCGCTGGGCCGTCGCCAGAACATCTCCCTGACACTCGTTGATCGCAGCCCCGTCCATTACTGGAAGCCGGCTCTTCACGAATTCGCTGCGGGCACCATGCAGCATCAGGGCAACTGCATTCCCTTCACCGACACGGCTGCAAAGTTCGGCTTCGCCTTCGTTCAGGGCAGCCCCGTCGCCGTCAACCGCGAGAACAAAACCGTCTCGCTCGATACCGGCGCAACGCTGCCCTACGACTATCTGGTGGTCGCCCTCGGCTCGCGTGCGAATGATTTCGGCATCCCCGGCATCGTCGATCATTGCATGTTCATCGACAGCCTGAACGACGCCGACACGCTGTTCGCTACGTTCCGCGACGCTGTGCAGAAAGCCCGCGCCGCTGGCGAGAAGCTCTCGGTCGGCATCGTCGGCGGTGGCGCAACGGGCGTTCAGCTCATTGCCGAGCTGTGCAAGTCCATCGATGACGCCCGCGGTCTGGGACCGGCCGTTCGCAAATCCCTGCTGAACGCCGTCCTGATCGAAACCGGCCCGCGCATCCTCCCGGCGTTCCCCGAAGCCGTGTCTTCGGCCGCCGCACAGCAGCTCGAAAAGCTCGGCATCTCCGTGCGGACCGAAGCCATGGTCGTCGGCGCGGACGAGACCGGCTTCAGCCTCAAAACCGGCGAGCATATCCCCGCCAGCCTCCGCGTCTGGGCCGCCGGAGTGCGCGCTTCGGATGCCACGAATCTTCTTGAAGGTCTGGAACGCGGACGCTCCGGCCAGCTTGGTGTGACCACCACGCTCCAGACCACGCAGGACCCGACCATCTTCGCGATCGGCGACTGCTCCCGCATTGACGCTGCACCGATCGCTCCGACGGCGCAGGCCGCCCGGCAGCAGGGCCAGTATCTCGGCCGCGCCCTGCCGGACATCATCGCGGGCAAGACCCCTGCCCCCTTCGCCTATAACGACCGCGGCGCTGTGGTGGCCCTTGGGGACTATAACGGCTGGGGTATGCTGGACGCCAAGCGCAGCTTCGGCGGCGGTCTGCTGTCCGGTCTGGCCGCGCGCCTGATCCATGAAGGACTGTACCGCCAGCATCTTGCAGGCATCCTCGGCGTTGCCCCCACGACATGCAGCACGATCCGCGAGCATCTTTCGCCGGTCAAACCTGACTTGGGCGCCTGAAACCCCTTTTCATACGCCCGTCAAAAAGGGAATGTGGGACGCAGCACCATCCAACTCTGCGTCCCCTGGTCCGAGAACTCATGAGCCCCACCGATCTCTCTCCGCCCTTTGACAAGGCTCTGACCGGCATCGAAGACACGCTGCTGGAAAAGGGTTTTTCCTTCCTTAAGGCCGATGTCACGCGCCCTTTGCTGGAACATGAAGGCCTGACGGACTGGCAGGGTTTCGCCGAGAGCTGGAACCATCTCGGGCTTGACCGCTACATGGCGGATGGCGGCCGTTACCGCCGCCGCCGTTACGCGACCTTCGCGGTCTCGGCCGACACCATTACCCGCAAGAAGCACCAGCCCCACTATCAGAGCCGGGACTACAACCTGCTCAATGGCGGGGTCGAACGCTGGTTCCCCGCTGTCGCGGATGCCATCGCCGCCCATCCCGCCATGACAGCGGCTATCAGAACCATCAGCCGGATCGCGGATGCCCTGACGCCACCGACGGAAAAGCCGCCGTCCTGGCATGTGGAAGTCCACCAGTTCCGCATCGAAGCACGGCCGGACAATGAAGGCCGCCCCACGCCTGAGGGCCTCCACCGCGATGGCGTGGACTGGGTTCTGGTGCTGATGGTCGCCCGCCACAACGTGGAACAGGGCGTCACCACAATCCATGACATGCGCAGGGAGCCGCTTGGCTCCTTCACGCTGACCAACCCGCTGGATGCTGCCATCGTGGACGATCACCGCGTCTATCACGGCGTCACGGCCGTCCAGCCCGTCGATCCGTCACAGCCAGCCTATCGGGACGTGCTGGTGGTGACGCTGCGTCACGAATGACACCCGAAGCTTCACAGATGTTCTTCTTCAATTTCGTGTTATGACAGGTCTCATGTCGATCCAGCAGATTCTTTCCCGCCCCGCGGCGGTTCTGGCCCTGTCTCTCCTGCTTCCGGCAGCGCTCACCAGCGCCGATGCCGCAACAGGCACAACGCGCCATCACACCCGGCGTGCGGTACAGTCCGCCAATGCCGGGGCGGCCCCCGTCATCCTTACGGCCCATCCGGGTACGAAGCTGGATGAAGACGCCCGCAAACTGAACGAGGATGATCTTCAGGACGCGGCCAAGCATCATGACCAGCCGGTCGTGCTCGTTGGCTCCGCTCCGCTGTCTTCGGGCAAGAACGACGAGGCCCTGTTCGTACAGCTCCAGTCCGCACGTCTCTGCGGTTCGGCAGGCTGCACCACCTCCGTTTATCTGAAGCACAATGACGCCTGGAACACGGTTCTGGACTCCGTGAACGGTGACATTTCCGTCCTCCCCACGCGCCACAAAGGCATGCATGACCTGCTGGTCGGCCCGAATGATCGCTGGGTCTGGAACGGCAAGGAATATCAGGACACGCTCAGCGCACCGCCGATGCCCAAATAACCACTGGTTTTTCTGGAAAGTCTGGAGCGGGCGAGGGGAATCGAACCCCCGTATGCAGCTTGGGAAGCTGCCGTTCTACCATTGAACTACGCCCGCGGACGAACCCGAGCATAACCGCTCCGCCTTCCCTTCGCAATCCATCCCCCCCAAACTTCAGGGTGTTGACGCAAAACCGAAATACGGCTCATAGTCCGGCTGTCAGAAACGTCATGGCGTGCCTGACCCTCGTGATTTGAGCGGCCGGCTTGCGGCGAGGTTAAAGAATTGCGCTAAAGAGGCCCTGCGTCGTTATCGAACGATTCCCAGGACTTCCACGGCCCGCCACATGCGCCCTGCACAAACAGGGCGTTTTATGGAGGGACACATCATGTCTACAGAAAACTGGCGCACAGCCACGCGCCTGCTTCACGAAGCCCCGAACCGTACCGAGTTCGGTGAAACGTCCGAGGCACTCTTCCTGACATCCGGCTTCGTCTATGACAGCGCCGAACAGGCCGCAGCCACCTTCACGGGCGATGTCCAGCATTTCCAGTATTCCCGCTTCGGCAATCCGACCGTCGACACACTTCAGGAGCGCCTCGCTCTTCTCGAGGGGGCTGAAGCCTGCGTCGCCACCGCGACCGGCATGGGCGCCGTCTCCTCGGCCATCCTGTCGCATGTGAAGGCCGGTGACCGCGTCGTGGCCTCCCGCGCCATTTTCGGCTCCTGCTACTGGATCGTGACCAACCTCCTGCCCCGCTACGGCATCGAGACCGAACTGGTGGACGGCACGGATTACGACGCCTGGGAGCGCGCCCTGTCCAAGCCCACGGCCGCCGTGCTGATCGAAAGCCCGTCCAACCCGATGCTCGACGTCCTCGACATCGCCCGTGTTGCCGAACTGACGCACAAGGCCGGTGGTCTGCTGATCGTGGACAATGTCTTCGCCACACCGCTCGGCCAGTCGCCGCTCAAGCTTGGCGCGGATGTGATCGTCTATTCCTGTACGAAACATATCGATGGACAGGGCCGCGTCCTTGGCGGTGCGGTGCTCGGCTCCAGCAAGTGGATCAACGAGACGCTCCAGCCCTTCACCCGCAACACTGGCAACGCCCTGTCGCCGTTCAATGCCTGGGTCCTGCTCAAGGGTCTGGAAACGCTCCAGCTCCGTACGGATGCCATGGCCCGCAATGCCGCCGCCGTAGCCGATGCGCTGGCCGCACTGCCGGGTATCGTTCAGGTCCGTTATCCGGGCCGCACCGATCATCCGCAGCATGAGCTGGCAAAGAGCCAGATGAGCAATGGTGGCTCCATGGTCGCTTTCGTGGTGGACAAGGGTCGTGAGGGCGCATTTGCCTTCATGAACGCCTTCAAGGTCATCGCGATTTCCAACAATCTCGGCGATGCCCGCAGTCTGGCCACACACCCCGCCACGACGACGCATATGCGCGTCAGCGAGGAAGAGCGCGCCCGCCTCGGCATCACGGACGGCGCCATTCGCCTCTCCGTTGGTCTGGAAGATCCGGCAGACCTGATCGACGATCTCAAGCGTGGTGCGGCAGCGGTTGCCGCCCTCGCATAAGTTTTCCTGACAAATCCCCGGGATGGCTTTACAATGGCGTCATGCCTGACAAGTCATCCCACCCCCATCTGCACGCCGATCCCGAGACGGCACTCGCCGAAGCCATGGAAAGTGCTCCCCGCTTCAGCGAAACCACGGACGACGTAACGGTCACGGTCCGGACCTTCTGGCTGGACGACCAGTCCCATCCCGAAGACCATCAATACGCCTGGGCCTATCACATCAGCATCGAGAACGAGCGCAAGGACACGTTCCAGCTCCTCTCCCGCAGCTGGGAAATCGTTGACGGGCTTGGACGGAAAGAACATGTCCACGGCGATGGCGTTGTCGGCGAACAGCCGGTGATCGGCCCGCAGGAACAGTTCGACTATACGTCCGGCGCCATGCTTACGACGCCGACAGGCTTCATGCGCGGCACCTACCATATGGTGGAGCCACGCTCGGGCCATCGCTTCGACGTCAGTATCCCGGTCTTCAGCCTCGACAGCCCCCACGACAGCACACTGGTGCACTGAAGGTCCGTGGGCAGGCCATACGGACAGGCACGGGAACAGTCACACACGCTTGACCTTCCCGCCGTCCCGGCCCATTCCTCCCCCATGCGTATCGCTGCCCTTCTTCTTGCTGCCGGTCGTGGCCGGCGCTTTGACGCCTCCTCGCAGAGCGGGGAAAATTCTTCCAAGCAGTTCCGGATGCTGCGGGGCAAACCCGTCATCCGCCGAGCCGCGGAAGCCCTCCTGCCGCATGTGGACGTGCTCCTGCCCGTGGGCGACGATCCCCTGCTGGCCGACAGCCTCAAAGGGCTGGACGTCCTGCCCCCCGTCAGCGGCGGCGCGGAACGCCATGACAGCGTGCGCAACGGCCTCGAAGCCCTGGCGAAACTGCCCGAACCGCCCGATCTGGTGCTGGTCCATGACGGTGCGCGCCCCTGCGTTCCGGCAGAAGTCGTGCAGAACGTCATCGACGCCCTGAAGACCCATGAGGGCGTGATTCCGGCCGTTGCCGTCATCGACACAATCAAGAAAGCCGCCGACGGCATCATCGTCGATACCGTACCGCGGGACGGTCTGTGGCGCGCCCAAACCCCGCAGGGTTTCCGCTTCGGCACCCTGCTCGAACTTCACCGCACCCTTCGCGATGCCCGCACCGACGATGCCGCCCTGCTCGAACAGGCTGGCCATCCGGTAGCGATCGTCGAAGGGTCGGAAGACAATATCAAACTGACTGTTGCGGAGGACCTGATGCGTCTTGAAGGTGTGATTGACCGGAACCTGCTGCCCCGCGTCGGACTGGGCTATGACGTCCATGCCTTCGAGGAAGGCCGCAAGCTGATCCTGTGCGGCATCGAGGTGCCCCATACAAAGGGCCTCGCCGGACATTCCGACGCCGATGTCGGCATCCACACGCTGTGCGACGCCATCTACGGCGCACTGGCCGAAGGCGATATCGGCCGCCACTTCCCGCCGTCCGACAATGAATGGAAGGACATGGATTCGGCCCGCTTCCTGGTCCATGCCGGCGAGCGCATCCGCGAGCGCGGCGGCTTCCTGGTGAACGCCGACGTCACGCTGATCTGCGAACGCCCCAAGATCGGCCCGCACGCCGAAGCCATGCGCCAGCGCCTCGCCGATCTGCTCAAGGTCAGCGTCAGCCGCATCTCGGTCAAAGCCACGACCTCCGAACGTCTGGGCTTCACAGGCCGTGAAGAAGGTATTGCCGCCACCGCAACCGTCAGCATTATGGTTCCCGATAACGGAGAAGCCTGACCGTTCGTCCAGCCCACACACGCCGGAGACCGTCGATGAAGTTTTGCTACTTTTCCGCCTGCTGCATCACAGCGGCATTGCTGCTTCACCCAGCTCTGGCGGCCTCCCCCTGCGAGGGAACCAGCACGCCCGATAGCGAAGCCTGCGAGAGCCTGCATCTGTCACAAGCCGAAGCGGAACTCGGTCGATATACCGAGGCTGCCATCCACAAAATGCAGACCATCGCGGCACCGACCCAGACACTGGCTCATTTCCATCAGGCGCAAGCCGCGTGGAAGCAGTTCCGGCAGGAGGAATGCAACGCCGTTTACAGTGCATGGTCCGATGGCACGATCAGAGGCACCATGGAACTGATCTGCGAAACACGACTGACAGAGGGCAGAACGTACGAGATCTGGTATAACTGGCTGACATTTCCGGACAGTACGCCACCGATTCTTCCCGAGCCGCCGCTCAAACGCGGGCGCTGAACGGACGTCACATTCTCCCATACAAAAGCCCGGCACTCCCAAAAGGAGGCCGGGCTTTTGTATTGTCTGAGGCGTAAAATCTCAGCCGTGAATGGCGCAAACCACCACGATCAGCGGTGTCGCGGCCAGAAAGAGCCAAGCTCCGATGGAGCAGGTTTTCACAACACGGGTACCCATGTGACGCAGCAGGGGCCTACGAACGGATACGGACATATCTTCCTCGAATCTGACAGTGTTCGACAGATCCGGAGATAGCGCCCGATCCCCGGCCGGGGCGAGTCACCAATCATCTCGTTCTGTCACATGGCTGGGGCTTCAATGATCCCTGAATATGGCAAGATCATGCCCCATTCAGGGCATTTTCCTCTCAGATCGAAACCCGGCGCCCCAGTGTCAGAAACATGCCCGCGTCCAGAATATCCTTCTCGCGGTTTTCCATCGTGCGGACGAGCTCATCATCCTGCCCCCAGGTCACGAGCTGCGATTTCTCGTCGTTATTGGCCCACAACACGGCATCGACGAGGCTGACAGCGCCTCCCACGACCGCTAACGACAGCAACAGACTGCCCGTCGCCTGTGCCAGAACACCCAGAACAGCAAGGTCCAGATCATCCCGCGCCGCCAGAAGCTGCGCCAGAGCCTCCGTATAACCCTCGGGCTGCACCACCGGCATGAGACCATCGGTTACACTCGGGTGGATCCCGTAACCCGAAAGCCAGGCGAAAACCTGCTTCGCAACCGGCCCAATCCCGTCTTCGCAGTAGCAGAGCCCGTCATCCACCCCGAGTCCGAGGAGCATGTCTCGCGTGGCTTGCGGATCGGGCGCAATCCGCTCGATCATGGTCCCGGCCATCCGCGTCAGCGGCAGAGACTCCGGCGTAAAGGACGCGCCTTCCGCAATCTGCCCCCACTCCCCGGCAATAGCCTCGGCCAGTGCAGGGGAACGAACGGCCAGAACCCGCCCCTGTGGCAGACGGATCGGACGGCCATCCAGACGCGGCTCGAACAGTCCGTCCTCCGATACGACCGAAACCGCTTTCCAGAAACGCTTGTGCCCGCTCAATGCAGAACTCCCAGAGCCCGCAGGATGTCCCCGGCCTTCGAATGATGGGCCTTGATCGCCGCAGGAGCCGGCCCAGCCTGCCCTTCGCGGGCTGCAGCCAGTGGCGCCGTGCAGGGATCGGCAGCATTGCTGTCCCCGCCGATCGTCACATGAAAATTGCCGCCCGCATCGCGGTCCTGCGCGACATGCGGTGCGCCCAGTGTTCCCGTCAGCACAACCGGCGTGGACGCCCCTGCCCCTTCAAAATCCACCACCGGCAGAAGGCGCAGATTGAGAGCCTGCGTCCCAAGTCCAACGGTGCCGCTGCCCGACGTCGAGAACCGCCCGGACTGAAGCCCCAGCGTGTCGATATGGGCGACATCGTTCGCAATGCTCATGTGCAGCCCCAGACAGCGGAGCGAACGCCCCCCTTTCCCGAGCACCACACTGGCCGCAGATCCCGCCATCTGGCCGAGCAGTTCGCTCTGCACCTGCCCATCCACCATCGAAATGCCCAGATGCCCATCGAGTGACTGCCGCAGTTCTTCGGAACTGTTGCCCTTCGCCGAAAGCTGCCCCACGACCTGCACTGGCCCCTGAAGCAGGATCGGCATCCCAAGCTGCGTCTCCAGCAAGCCGGCCGGAAGCATCAACGGCTGGAACGTCACGCTGCCTGTCACCGGAAGCGTGCTGGCATCCAGTTCCACCATTCCCGAAAGCGGCAGTCCCTGGGCCTGACCCGAAATCGGATCCAGACGCAGATGACCGCCCGAGAGCGTCAGGCGCGTTGCCAGATCGGTGTACTCGCGGCCGGTAAAGACGACATGATCCGCCGTCAGATGCATGTTCACATCCTGCGCCCGCAGCCGCTTCACCCAGGAGGGTGTCGGATCGGCAGGAACAGCTGCAGGATGATTGGGCGCAGTCGCAACAGGACCGTCATTCTGAGGCGCGACAGGTTTCGGAACGGCCATGCCCGGAACAACAGGCTGCGCCACCGGAGCAGGTGCAGCCGGAGGTGCGGACGGAAGCCAGAGGCCCTTGAGCACATCCAGGTCCATTTTCGCCGCATGCAGGTTTCCGCTGATGACCGGCGGCACGTCATGCCCCAGAACCAGCTTCAGAGCCCCGTCCAGCGACAGTTCCTGACTGCCGAATGTCAGTCCGTCGAGCGACATATTCTCGCGGTCATGCGCATCCAGCGTCCCGTGCAGGCTGACGTCATGCAGAACCACACCGGGCAGATGGAGCGTCTTGCCACTCCCTTCAGCCACGAGATGTCCGTTCTCGGCACCAATCGTCCCGGATACAGCAAACCGCGCATTATCCTCGGCATTTACGGCTGGCGCGCCCGACAGCAGACCCGTCTGGCTGCGCAGTTCCGCCGTCAGCGGCACCGCAGTCCGTAGTCCGTCCTGCCATGCGGCAAGCGCCTGCTGCATCGTTCCGGCGCCGGCTTGCACATGCCAGGCCGTATCCTGCCACTGCGTATCCGCCGTGAGTGTCAGTGCGGCATCCGGTCCGGCGGAATCGATGTGCAGGTTCCGCACCGTGCCCTGACGCAGCGCGACATAACCGGCATGCAGATGCACGCGCGTCGGCTTCATCCCGGCCAGAACCTGTTGCAGCAGCGCGCTCCCATCCAGATCCGTCAGCGGACCGACAGAGCCCTCGAGCGCTACGTCACCGCCGAGTGCGGGCACGAAGGGCAGGTTGGCGTGCGGAAACAGACGATGCACGTCCTGAAGGTTAGGCCACTCGCCCTGCGCCGTCAGAACGACATTTTCCATTCGCGACGGATTACCGATCCGCCCGTCCAGATTCAGCCAGTCGCGCTTGTCACCGTCACCCAGCGTCGTCCCGATGCTGAACGCCCAGGGCTGCGTGCCCCGGATCTGCGACAGATTGCCGACATGCCCCTTCACCGTGAACGGCGTCCCGGCATGATGTCCCTGAAGGCTGATCCACGGGCTGGAACTCCGCAGCCCCGCCAGATCCAGCGCATCCAGCCCGAACGATCCGCTCGTACGGGTCAGACGGTCATTCCACAGCACGGCAGCCTGCGCGACATGCAGCCCGTCCAGAGACAGGTCCCAATGCGCGTGAATCCGCTGCCCGCTCTGACCATGGAGCGGCAGGGAGGCGTTTTCATCCTCGCGATCCGGCGTCAGAGACCAGTTCGCCTGCCCGTCCAGTCCCCGCACCAGATTGACTGTTGCCCCCTCGACCACGAAGTCCTGGAAGCGGACTTCACGATGCAGTAGGGCAAAAACGGCGATCCCGGCATGGACCGTATGGGCCTTGAGAACCGGCGTCTGTCCATCGCGCGTCAGCACGACATCGGACGCCTCAAAGGCAGGCCAGGGCAGAAGCTGCACCGACGAATGACGGACCTGCATCGAAAGCCCCGTCTGGTGCTTCAGCGCCACGGCCACACGCTCGCGCAGCGCGTCCTGATCGATCAGGAGATGCGTGGCCACACTGACACCAACAAGGGCTATGATAACGGCAATCAGAGCGCCGGTGAGCTTCTTCATTTCGCAGGCCCCCGGCCCTTTGCGCTGCTGCTTCCGCCACGGACACGCTTCGGCGCGGGCGTCTCACCCGGCACGAAGCCCAGCGTGCGGAACGTCTCGCGCATATGCGGCGGCAAAGGGGCCGTCACGATCAGGCGCCCCCCGGCGGGATGCGGAATATCGAGCTGACGCGCATGCAGATGCAGCCGGTCGATGAAACCTTCCGGATGCGCGGCCTTCCCGCCATAGCGCGGATCACCAAGGATCGGCGTGCCGATGGATTCGGTATGCACACGAAGCTGATGCGTGCGCCCCGTCAGCGGAGACAGCTTCAGCCAGCTCAGCTTCTTTCCAGCCGCATCCAACGTCGCATAGTCCGTTTTGGCCGAAGCCGCGTCTTCCTCACCGCGTGCTGCGGCAATCACCAGCGCCGCCCCGCCCGCACCGATCTTCGCCAGAGGCTGGTCGATGATGCCGGATTCCGGCGAAGGCCGCCCGACAACCACAGCCCAGTACGTCTTCTCCACGTCGCGCCCACGGAACGCCGCCGCAAGCTTCGCCGCCACACCCGGCGTGCGGGCAATCAGCAGAATGCCCGACGTGTCACGGTCAATGCGATGCACCAGACGCGGACGATCCCCGCCCTCGGGGCGCAGACCATCGAGCATCATGTCCACATGTTTGAGAATGCCCGGCCCGCCCTGCGTCGCAAGACCAGATGGTTTGTCGAGGACCAGCAGATGCTCATCCTCGTAAATCACCATCTTTTTGATCTCGCGCGCCAGCATCGGATCCGGCGGCGGCAAAGGCGCGGGCTTGTCCACGTCCGGCAGCGGCGGGATGCGGACGCTCTGTCCGGGGATCAGGCGCGCGTTGGTCTGGACACGGCCTCCCTCCACGCGGATCTGTCCCTTGCGGCACAGTTTCTGGAGCGCGCCCTGCGTCAGATTGGGGTAGTGACGTCTGAACCAGCGGTCGAGGCGAATATCGGCCTCATCCTCGGTCACGATGCGGTTGGTAACTGTCATGGTTCGCGGGATGCCCTCTTGGCGGCCCGCATGTCCAGAAGTTTTCTGATACGCCCCTCATGTCCGCGGTCCGTGGGATGATAAAGGGACGCTCTGGGCATCCCTTCCGGAAAGTAGTTCTGACCCGAAAACGCGTCCTCGCTGTCGTGGTCATATTCATAGCCCTTGCCGTACCCGATATCCTTCATCAGGTTCGTCGGCGCATTCATGATATGTGACGGCGGCATCAGACTGCCGGTGTCCCGCGCCAGAGCCCTGGCCGCCTTGTAAGCCGCATAGACCGCATTGGATTTCGGCGCGGTCGCCAGATGCACCACGACCTGCGCCAGCGCCAGCTCGCCTTCCGGTGAGCCCAGCCGCTCATAGGTCTGCCATCCCGCCACGGCCATCGGCAGCGCGGAAGGATCCGCCTGCCCCACATCCTCGGCCGCGAACCGCGTCAGACGTCGGGCGATGTAGCGCGGGTCTTCCCCGCCCTCCAGCATCCGCGCAAACCAGTACAAAGCGGCATCCGGATCACTGCCCCGCAGCGATTTGTGCAGCGCGGAAATGAGATTGTAATGCTCTTCCCGGTCCCGGTCATACAGGATCGCCCGGCGCGACAGGATTGCCGCCAGATCGCGCGGCGTCAGCATTTTCGAGGGATCGAGCGCCACAAGCTGCTCAACCATGTTCAGCAGATACCGCCCGTCCCCATCCGCCATGGCCCGCAGACTGGCCCGCGCTTCGGGATCGAGCGGCAACGGACGGCCGACTTCCTCTTCCGCATGGAGCAGCAGGCTCTCAAGGCTCGCATCATCCAGCCGGTTCAGCACCAGAACCTGACACCGCGACAGCAATGCCGCATTCAGCGCAAAGGAGGGGTTCTCCGTGGTCGCCCCCACCAGAACCACAGTTCCACGCTCCACATAAGGCAGAAACCCGTCCTGCTGTGCGCGGTTGAAGCGATGGATCTCGTCCACGAACAACAGCGTGCCCTTGCCCGTCGCGGCCTGTTTCTGGTCCGCTTCCTCAAATGCCCGGCGCAGATCCGCCACGCCGGAAAAAACAGCCGAAATTTGGGAATAAAACAGCCCGGCCCGCCCGGCGAGAAGCCGCGCGATCGTCGTCTTGCCACACCCCGGACCGCCCCAGAGGATCAGGCTGGACAGCGTGCCCCGCGCCAGCATCCGCGTCAGCGTGCCTTCAGGCCCGAGCAGATGATCCTGCCCCCGCACATCTTCCAGCCGCTTCGGCCGCAGACGGTCCGCCAGAGGCTGCGTCCGCGAGGGCGGCCGGCGCTGCACCTGCGGCGCCTCGATCGACCGCTCCTGTCGCATATTTTCAGGCGGGCGGCCTTGCATACGGCCGGAGGAATGTCCCGACGGGCGGTTCGCGTCCGGAGAGCCGCCGAAAAGATCTGTCATATCGGTCACTGGCGTCTCCCGTTCCCCGGTCCGTCCTCAGAAAGTCTCCCAGTGCATATGGGAAGCCCGGCCGGTCAGGATAATCCCCGGCCTCACGTTCCCGGAGCATAACCCCGGCCGCCGACTTAATGAAGGATGCGCCGCAACACGCCGGGCAGCAGCATCGAAAGCGGATTGACCGATAGATCCGGCTTTTCCACCGTTCCGTGCAGTTCGAACGTCGCCGCCAGCAGCCCACCTCCCTTTTCGGGAGACAGCAGATGCCCCAGAACCGGCAGACGCCCGGGCAGCGCATTGAGCCCGAACACCGGCACGATCGTCCCGTTCAGATTCAGCGACGACGTCTTCAGGTCGATCGGCCCCTCCATCGTGGCGCCCAGTGCTTGATTGCCGATCACCCCGTCATGCAGCACCACCAGGTTCCCTGCCAGACTCAGACGGGTCGCCAGATGGCTGATCTCAAAGCGGTCCAGATGATTGGTCAGCCAGTGCAACGGGGACAGGTCCGACACCGCCGTCAGCGTCAGTGGTGGCCGCAGGAACTGCGACGGCCCCATTTCAACATGCCCCCGGAACGGGGGCAAACCGCCCCACAGCCCGGCCGATTTCGTATTCCGCCCTTCCGGAACCTTCCGCACTGTCGTCTCATCGGGCGTGAACACCCCGTCCAGATGCGTCTGCCCGCCCCGGATGCGATCATACAGCCCCAGGCCTTCCAGAAGCATCCCCAGATTATCGATATCCAGCACGAACGGGTGCTCACGCCCGGTATCGGCCAGAACTGCCCGAACGCGCGTCGGCGCATCAAGCGCAAACTGCCCCGATGTCAGATGCCCGTTCCGCAGTTCGATCTGCGAGACGACACCACCAACCTGCGCCTTGGGTCCATAATAGACATGCGGCGCATTCAGGGTGATGGACCAGTTATCCCCCATGGACGCGCCCTTGCCGCCGGAACCCTCCTGCGGTGCAGCAGCCTGTGTCGGCGGATGGGGGGCAAACATCGGCGCCAGATCCAGTGGATCCGCATCGACACTCACGCCAATCGGCTGCTCCACGTTCTGCGGCAGGGTGATGCGCGCATCGCCTTCCGTGCGGCCAATGCGAAACCCCTCAAGCACGATCCCCGTCAGCTTGCCCGCACGCGTCACGCCCCGCCCTGCCACGGACAGCCCGGTCCCATGCGCCTGCACCCCGTCCAGAACTGACATCCGCCCGTTCTGGAAGCCCATATGCACCATTGCCGTCGCAGGCTCACCCAGCGGCTTGGCCCAGATGGGAACCGTCAGCGCCGCCTGCGCCATGTCCAGCGAGAGCTTCAGATCGGAAGTCTCATTGGCCTGCTGCACGAAATGCGCGTTCAGCACTGCGTGCCCGTCAAACAGTCCACCCGGCGCAATCCGGGCCTTCGCCGTGGACGCCGGGTCCAGAACCGAGCGCGCATCGATCGTCTGCAACACCCGCGACGGCGCGCCCCCTTTGAAGTTCTCATGCAGCACGACATGCGTGGGGATCCCGGCAAGCCGCCCGTCCCCTGTCAGGTCCAGCGCATCCTCGGTGGCGGACATCTTTCCTGATGCCCCGTCCACGGCCTGCCCCATCAGGACATTGCCCAGATGCACGCCGGAGAACGTCGCCTGCGTCCAGACATGCAGCGCCCCGTCCGGAATATGCGCGACAAGCGGCAGCGTCATCCGCACATGCGCATCCACCATCCCTGCCGGCTGCGTGAACGGCAGCGGATGCCGCGCCAGAAGATGCAGACGCGGATGCGCCAGCGCGGACATAAACCCCGCCAGAGGCCCCGTCAGATGCGTTGAAATATCGCCGGTCTGGTCCTTGGCATACAGCTTGCCAATCCGGATTTCTCCTTCGGGCAGCAGCACGTCGTCTTTCACGCCTGTGGACTGGACCCCCCGGCTCAGATCAATCACAAGCGTCTCAGGTCCGTCAAAATGCAGGGACGCATCAAGCCCCGTGGCGGGAGGAACCGGGCGCAGCCAGTTCACCGTCAGCCCGCGCCCCGTCAACTGCCCCTGAACCGAGACCGGCAGGATTTTATCCGGACCATGGTCGCTGTGCAGATGGGCCCTGACCTCCAGATCACGCCCGGTCCCGTCCGTAATGTTCTTTGAAATCCAGCGCCGTCCACCCTTGATGATGGTTGCCGGCCAGATGGAGCCCAACGTTGCAAAACGGATCCCGTCCAGCCCGGCTTCGACATCCCCATCCATCACCTGCAGCCTGCGCACATTGTCCAGCCGCAGCCCCGCCGAGGCATGAACATGCGTCAAAGCGCCTTCGCTGTCCGCAACATCCAACGCAGCGGACGGCACTTCAATCGTAGCGCCACCAGCCAGACCGGGACGATCCATCCGCAGATGCACGCGGGACTGTCCGGCATGAAGATGAATGGGATCGGCCGTTTTCTGAAAAACCTGCCCATCGCCCAGCGTCAGGTTCAGCGTCAGGTCCGATGGCTGCTCATCCATGCCATGCGGCACAAACACCGCGTCCGCCCCGATGGACACCGGCACACGCCAGTCCGCCGCGAGCGGGCTGAAAATACCAAGCTGCGCGGGCTCGAATGGCGTGGTGCCGAGATGGAGCTGGCCGGTCTTCCCAACCTGTCTGGCCTGCGCCGTCAGGGTGGTGTTGAACCCGTCAAGCAGGACCGCGGCACGGGCGGTGCCCGTCCAGACGAAATCCTGCGAGCGCGGGGCCACACGGATCCGACGCGCCTGCATTTCGACCGGCCCGATCACAGCGGTCCGCCCCTGCGGCAGTCCGGCAAGGGTGATGGACACGTTGTGCACATCAATCGCCCGCAACCGGTCGAGCCGTGTCGGTACACCCCGCCCACCCCGTTTCTGGTTCGGCAGATCCATATCCACGTCGCCATCGGGCAGACGGCGCAGGGCCAGCGTGGCATTCTCAAGACGCAGGGTGCGCGGCGCAATCACACCCTTGAACAGGGCACTCAGCGACAGGACAGCATCAGCCTCCTCCGCGCGTTCCGCGATCAGATTATCGAAGCGCGTAACCTTCAGCCCACGCGCCATCAGCACCAGTCCAGCGGGAACGCCGCCCGCCGCTGGCTGCCACTGGATGCGCAGCGTATCCCAGCTCAGACGGCCAGCCGGATGCCCGGGACGCTTGCCCGCCGCAATGGAAACAGGCTCCACAAAATGTGAGACGCGGGTGATGTCCACCGGACCATGCGCCAGCTCCCACAAAAAGACGCTCCCCGCGGCAGCCGCGAGGGCAAGCGGCGTAACGCAGACCAGCGCGACCCAGCGCGCCACATGCAGATGCCGGGGCATATGTGGCCCTGGGCAGAAAGGACGCAAACGCCTGCGGGGTGGGCGCGAAAAGTCGGGGACGGCCATAGACGGTCATCGGCGCGTTTCCGGCCTGTCTCCCTCGTGAAGGTTTGCAGAGGAAGCGCTCAGGCTTCCGAAGAGAGAGCCCGGAACGCTTCAGCCACCAGAGCCGCATGGGTCGCAGGCTTCACCTTGCGCCACACATTGCGGATGATGCCCTGGCCATCGACCAGAAAAGAACTGCGCTCCATTCCCATATAGGTCCGGCCATACATGGATTTCTCGACCCATGTTCCATAAGCCTCGGCGACAGTGTGGTCCTCATCCGATGCCAGCGGGAACTGAAGCCCGTATTTCGAGGCGAATTTTTCAATTTTCGCCACGGGATCGGGGCTGACGCCGATAATGGTCAGACCATCGGCATCGAATTTCGGCAGGATTTCCTGAAGGCCGCAGGCCTGCGTCGTGCAGCCCGGTGTATCGGCCTTCGGATAGAAATAGAGCAGATAAGGCTTCCCGCTCAGACCCGCACTGCTGACACTGCGCCCGGCCGAGGCGGGAAGAGTGAAATCCGGCGCGCGGTCACCGGGTTGCAGGTCCGTTTTGGGGGAAGAAACTGTCATGACGGGAATGATTGCCTCACACGCCCGGTCCGATCAAGGCAAACCGGACGGAAATCGTTCAGTTTGCCGAGATCAGTCATGCACGTTTCAGTAGCCCTGATACATGCCCGGATAGGCCGGGCCCGGCGGCGGTCCGTAAACAACCTGCGGCGGCGGGACATAAACGACCGGCGGCGGAGCATAGACCACCTGCGGAGGCGGCGGCGGACCATAAGGCTGTGCCAGAATCGCCCCACCAACGGCCCCAAGAGCCAGACCACCCAGAATACCGCCGACAATGGCGCCCGAATGATTGCGGTAACCACCATGCCAGCCACCGCGTGGGCCGCCATATCCATAACCCGGTCCATAGCCGGGACCACGACCCCCACCATGCCAGTGCGCCTGTGCCTGCGGCACGAGAACATTCGGGACGATGGTGGAGCCGATCAGCAGGGGAGCGGCCATAAGAACTGCACGTGTGATGCGACGCATGGCATCTTTCTCCTCGAAACACGCGGACCGGAAGCCCCCCGGATGAAAGGGGTCTTTTTCCGTCCATGAGAAAGATCATGCCCTCTGAAAATGGCAGCAAGAGGCGCCAATCATGGCAGAAGCCGGACGAATTGTAACAGCGTCGGGTCTGGCTTCGGTCCCGTGGTTTCAGCGCGGCGGATCAACCCGGCGATAACCTGGCGGCGGGTCGAAAATCTCGACAGGCTGCGGGGCATGGCTGACAGAAACCGCTTCCACCACGGGCTTTCCGTCATGAACCGCGCCCAGCATCAGCCCGTCATCCGTGTAACAGAAGGTGGTCGGATGACTGTCGCTGTCCGCACTTTCCCAGATCGTGCAGGTTTCTCCCGCAATCCTGCCCTGCCCCAGTCTGCGCCAGTATCCGGCGGCCGGTGTTCCGGGAGCGGAAAACCCTTCGCCCGGCGCGGACATAACTGTGGCCGTGCGATTCGTGCCGTCCAGCACCATCAGCGTATGCGTGCGGTAATCCGTCAGCATGATCGTGGCGGACCCTTCCGGCTCCACCCGCTGACGCCACAGCGCGGATGTCCAGCGCATCCGCTGATGCAGATGCTGCCCGGACGGACCGGTCAGGACATAATCAATATCGGCGTCATGCAAGGGCGTCACCAGCGGCGCCGATGCCGGATCCTGCGCGGGACCTTGCACCGGCGCGGACTGCACATCCGCTTTTGCCGGAACCCCGGAAAAAGCCACCATCACAAGACAGGCCGCTCCCCCAAACACACGCAGGGCCTGCATTTTCACTTGCGGTTTCCGTCAGTGGGGCCACTCGGCGGCTGATCCGGCGCAGAGACCGACCCGTCACCCGAGGAATCATTGGGGATGGAGGGCTGCGTCGTATCGGGCTGGACTGACTGGCCCGGCAAAGGCGCTGCGGAGCCCGGCATCGTCGTTGCGGGAGGCGGCGTATCCCGGCTCCCGATTACGGGTGTGTCGGAATCCGACGTATCGGGAGAAGCCGTCTCAGGCATCGTCGTTTTCGTGTCGTTGCCTGGAGCCTCCGGCACCGGAGACGGCGTGGCGCTGCCTGCCTCGCTCTGATGGGCGGGGCGCGCCTTTGGCACGATCACATGGAATCCCGCAGGCGGCTCGAACGTCGAAGACGGAATATCCTGATAGGACACCGAAAGCGCCTTGATCGATCCTTCCACACCATCCGCATCCACGCCGTTCTCAGCCAGAATGACACCATCCTCCGTCACGCAGGCGCTGGCCTTGCCGTGGCTGCTTTGGATGCTCCACCGCTGGCAGGCGACACCCGCCACGGTTTCATGGCCCGCCGGCGTGTACTGCATGTCCAGATCGAGCATGAACGGATTATGCAGGCCATGGCTGGGATGCAGGCGGGTATAGACCTGCTGCTTCATCATCACGAGCGTGACCTGCTGCGCGGGACGGTCAAGAATCGTCACGCCATTACCGTCCTGCGAATCAATTCGCAGCAGATCCCCCGCCCCGGAGAACGCGACCTTGACGGTGTTGGCCCCGCTCTGCTGAGGACCGGACGGCGTTGTGAGCTGGTAGACAACCGTCACGTCCCGTGTCGGCGTCAGCCGGGGATGGTCGTCCGCCCGGGCCGGGCTCACCAGACACAGCCCGGCTGCCAGCAGCCCCAGGGGCACCGTACACAGAAGAAGGGGGCGGGGGAAAACAGTCATGGCGGATCTCCGGCAGGCGCGCGCCCGGGAAGCGCGCGCAGGGACGCAATGGATTCACGCAGGGCCTGAAGGCTGAAATCGTCAGGCCAGACCGCGCGCACGGTCAGCGCCTGATGAAGCAGGGACTGATAATCCGCCGCTGGAATACCGA
This sequence comes from uncultured Gluconobacter sp., assembly GCA_937880175.1. Classification (GTDB taxonomy): domain Bacteria; phylum Pseudomonadota; class Alphaproteobacteria; order Acetobacterales; family Acetobacteraceae; genus Gluconobacter. The sequence continues at coordinate 25,599 of CALFLO010000005.1, read as the reverse complement.
CACCGCCAAGCCCCGTCAGATGGGGCGTGGTGTATTGCGTATCCAGCAGCGCGTACCGCCCCCTGCGCAACCCTGCGACAAGATGGACCAGAGCCACCTTAGAAGCATCCCGTACGCGCGAAAACATGCTCTCGCCGAAAAAAGCCCCGCGCAGCGACACGCCATAAAGCCCACCAACCAGCTTTTCGCCGTCCCAGACCTCAATGGAATGGGCATTCCCCTGCCGGTGCAGCGTGCCGTAAAGGGCGCGGATCCGCTCGCTGATCCACGTCGTTTCACGCCCCGGAGCAGGCTCCGCGCAGGCAAGCATAACCTCGTCGAAAGCCCGGTCCGCCGTCACCGTCATTTGACCCGACATCACCAGCCGCATGAGCTTCTTCGGAACATGCATCCCGTCAAGTGGCATGATCCCGCGCTCTTCGGGCAGATACCATGACAGTTCATCACTCTCAGCATCGGGCGCCATGGGAAAGATCCCCGCGGCATAGGCCTGAAGCAGAAGATCCGGCGTTATCTCGTCCATGATGGCACGCTCTTTACTCATGTCCTGATCCGGGGCGTCGCGGCAAAGCATGGCCGCAACAACATTGGATATGATAAGGGTGGTCCATCGTCAGGGAGACCGCCAGTGCCGCTTGCCTTCATTTACGCCATCATTCTCGTCATTCTCGGCGCGCTGCGTCTCGCAATGCCGGAAATGCACGGATTACTGATGGTTCTGGCCAAGATCAGCGCGGCCTGCCTCGTCATCTCCGCTCTCGTCGATCTGTGGATGATGCGCGAAGGCGTCGCACCCCCGTCCATGACTGAAGCGTCTTTCACAGCAGACTGATAAGCACCAGCAACAGCCCCGCTATCGAGACACCCCAGATCAGACTGCGCACTGGCCCCCAGCCAAAGGCATAGGCGGGCACATACAGCGCCCTTGCCAGAAAATAGATCCCGGCTCCCCAGCCCGTCAGCGGGCTGTAACGCCCCGCGACCCAGGCCAGCAGGACAGCCCCGATGAAAATCGGCAACGTCTCCATCAGATTGGCCTGCGCGCGCTTCAGACGCGCCGCCATCCCCGTATAGTGGGGCGGCTCACCGTCGCGGTTGCTGCTCGCCCATTGCAGACTATCCTGCTGACGGCACGCGGCGGCGCTCAGGAAAAGCTGGACGACCGCCAGCACCAGTGTCCATCCAAGCCAGACAAGACCGATCGGCATGGGCTTTTCCTCGGAAGCTCCTGAAAATCAGGAAAATGTTTCAGATGTGCCGTTTCCCCCTGCACGCAGGTCGGCGGCTGCTTCCTTAACGGCCAGCCCATGCGTCCGTTCCAGACGGCGGATCGTGAAATGCGCCCGCGCCAGCGCCCGGTAATGCGCAAGGAACGCCGCATTGAGCGACGCGCCACACAGCGCACCCGCCACCGGCACCATCTGCAACGCGAATTTGCGAGACAGGCCAATCCCGTAATGCGACGCCACTTCCGCCATCAGCATCACGATCGGACGTCCGCGCAGCAGCGCACGCGCCGAGAAAAACCCGAGTTCGCTCTCCTCGTCGCTCTGCCGCGCCGGAAAACTGCGCAGGGCGAACACTTCGAGACAGGCCCGGCGCGTGTCTTCGTTGCGCAGGTCCTCGCCTTCCTCGCGGGCAATACGGGCAATCTCGCGCATGATGGTCAGCGTCGTGAAGCCAACATCCGGCGCCAGACCGAAGATCCCGCCGAAACCACCCAGCGCGCCCGAAACGGCGACGGCGGCCTGCCCCACATTTTCACGCCAGGGCTCACGGACCACCGGTGCATCGTTGTCGATCCCAAGAACGGCCACCTCGAAAGCCCGCTCGATGGCGACTGCGGCCACGTTATGGAACTTCTCCTGCACCGACGGTGCCAGCCCCAGACCCTGCATACCGAGTCGCGTGGCCTGTCCGACGGCGCCGCCCATCAGGTCTGCAAGACGCACGAGGACCCCACGGCCCTGCTCCACCTTTTCGAGAACCGACTGAAGCTGGGCAAGGGAATCCCCGTCCAGCGCCATCGAGGCGAATTCGCTGGTTGGAAGCTGCGTGTCATTCACTGCGGTCATGACGATCAAAACTCCTGTTCGTAAGACCCGAAACCGTTTACCGGATAGCAGGTTTCATATCCTAACATGGCACCATCATGGGGATATCGGCTCCATAAGACTACCCGGGAAGGCGACCCGGCAGACCACCGTCGGGGTGAGGAGAACTACACCAATGACCGCATTATCGCGCTGGATCCTGTCTGCTCCGCTGGCAGTCAGCCTCCTCGTTCCGGCCGGTTTTCCGGCATTTGCCGCCTCCGGACATCCCCATCACCATGCAACGCATGGCACGGCCAATCTGCCCCAGATGGGCCCGACATCCGGCCAGATCGTCGGCGCACCGTCGAAGCCCCTGACCCCGGCGCAGCAGTCCGCGCTGCCCGATGAAGGCGCGCCGCCGCCGCCGCACGGCTATACGGAAGTGGAAGACTCGGAGACCGCGCTTGCCAGCTACAGCGACCGCGTCCGCACCCATCTTCCGGTCGGCATGCCCGGCACGAACGCCCAGCAGAAGACGAACGGCACCAACAACCTGCCGTCCCATTTCACGCTGTTCGGCATGCCGGTGAAGTTCAACGCCCCCGTCCAGTCCCCCTATGAGGACGAAGACTCCCCGACGAGCTATGCCGGACACCCGGTCAACGGCCAGACGAACATCCTCGTGAACGGCGACTCCTCCGCCATTCACTGACGCGCCGCCCCATCAGGGGCGCGTCCAGCCCCCGATCTGCGTCAGGTGACGGAACTCCGCCTCCGTCACCTGGGCCACGGACAGTCTGGACTGCTTCAGGAGCGCCATTTCCGCCAGATCCGGATCCGCCTTGATGTCGGCCAGACTCACGGGACGGGCAAACGCCCCCATTGCCTTTACATCCACACAGACCCAACGCGGATCCTCCGCCGTGGGGTCCGGATAGGCCTCCCGCACGACCTCAACCACGCCAACGATGCGTTTTTCGCTGACGGAATGGTAGAAAAACGCCAGATCGCCGACTTTCATGGCCGCGAGGTTGTTGCGCGCCTGATAGTTGCGCACCCCCGTCCATGGCTCGACGCCGTTATGGACCTGCTGTGCCCACGAGAACGCCTCGGGTTCCGATTTCACTAGCCAGAAAGCCACGTCTCACTCCCGCCAAAGGGCATCTATAGGGGCATTTGCCGCTCATTTCCGTGAAACGTGATAACAGTGATCGGAACAATGGGACAACGCGCCTCTTCCGAATATGATTGCTTCGGACTATTTCAAAGGGGAACCAATCGCCGCGTTACCACTCTGCCGAGGTCCGTGTCCCAGTGCGCCCTACCCCCAACCTGCTCCATCGCTATGCCAATCCGGGGCAGTTCCTGCGTCTGGCGCGCGCACTGCTTCCCTGGCTGACCAGCGGCGCGATCCTGTTTCTCGTGGTCGGCGTGATCTGGGGCCTGTTCATCGCCCCCGCCGACTGGCAGCAGGGCGACACCGTACGCATCATGTATGTGCATGTCCCGATGGCCTGGCTGGCCTCGTCCTGCTACCTCGGCCTTGCAGTCTGCGGCGTGCTCTCGCTGGTCTGGCGTCATCCGCTGGCGGATCTTGCCGCCATCGAGATCGGCCCCGTCGGCGCCTGCGCCGCTGCCCTGTGCCTGATCACCGGTTCGCTCTGGGGTGAGCCGATGTGGGGCACATGGTGGGTGTGGGATGCGCGCCTGACCTCGATGCTGGTGCTGTTCTTCCTGTATCTGGGCCATATCGCCCTGATCCGCGCCTTCGATGAACCCGCCCGCGGCCAGCGCGCCGCCGCGATCCTTGCCCTTGCCGGCGTGATCGACCTGCCGATCATCAAGTTCAGCGTCCAGTGGTGGAACACCCTGCACCAGCCCGACAGCATCACCCTGACCGGCGCACCAACCATGTCCATGATGATGCTCTGGCCGCTACTGATCACCACTATCGGCTTCACGCTCGGTGTCGCGGCCGTCATCTTCACCCGGCTCAGCGCCGCCATTCATGAAAGCCGCGCACGCCAGCTTCTGGCCCGTTCGCGCCTCGACCGCAGGGACAGTCACGCAGCATGATGCACCTCCCGAACCACTGGCCCTATATCGCGGCATCCTATGCCCTGACGCTGGGCTGCTCTCTCGTTCTCGGTGTCGGCGCGGCCCTGCGCCTTCGGAAGTCCAAGGCCCGTCTGGCTGCCGTTGAAGGCCATGCCCGCCGTCGCGAAAGTTCTGCCCCATGACCCGCAAGACCCGTCGCCTCTGGATCGTCATTGCCTGTCTGGCCTGTGTCGGCTCCGCCGCAGCGCTGACGCTGCGTGCTTTCTCGTCCAACATCGTCTTCTTCATGGCCCCGTCACAGGTGAAGGCCAGCCCGCCCTCGCCTGACCGTCCCATCCGTCTCGGCGGCATGGTCATGGCCGGCAGCCTGCACCGCATCAACGAAAACGGCACCCCCGTGAACGCCTTTCAGGTCACGGACGGACAGGCCGCGGTCGAGGTCCATTACACCGGCATCCTCCCCGACCTGTTCCGCGAAGGACAGAGCGTCGTCGCCCTCGGCACAGTCCAGAAGAACGGCGGCTTCACGGCCAGCGAAGTCCTCGCCAAGCATGACGAGACCTACATGCCCAAGGAAGTCGCGGACGAACTCAAGCGCACCGGCAAGTGGGACCCGCGCTTCGGCAAGGCTCCGGACGCGTCAAGCTGGGACACCATGACCGCAAAGAAAGCAGGGGGCTGATCGCCTGATGTTCGGACCTGAACAGGGCCATTTCGCCCTTGCCCTCGCCTGCGTGCTCGCCCTCGTGCAGTTCGCCGTCCCGCTCTGGGGCGCCAGCCGCCGCGATGCCCGTCTCGTGGGGCTCGCACCCTATCTTGCCGTCTCCCAACTCATCGCGCTGGGCTACTCGTTCCTGTGCCTCGTGATGTGCGCCGTCAGCGACGACTTCTCGGTCCAGAACGTCGCGGCAAACTCCGCCGTCTCCAAGCCGCTCCTGTATAAAATCACGGGCGTCTGGGGAAACCATGAAGGCTCGGTCCTGCTCTGGACACTGATCCTCGCGGCCTGCGGTGGTGCGGTTTCCCTGTTCGGCCGCAACCTGCCGGACATCCTGCGCGGGCGCGTGTTGGCCATTCTCGGCGGCGTCTCCGCCGGGTTCCAGATGTTCTGCCTCCTGACCTCCGATCCGTTCGAGCGTGTCTTCCCCGCCCCCATGGACGGTCAGGGCATGAACCCGCTCCTTCAGGACCCGGGCCTCGCCTTCCATCCCCCCATTCTCTACACCGGCTATGTCGGTTTCGCCGTTCCCTTCGCCTTCGCCGTCGCCGCCCTGATCGAAGGTCGTGTCGATGCCGCATGGGGCCGCTGGGTCCGTCCCTGGGCCGTGGCCGCCTGGTGCTTCCTGACCTGTGGCATCGCGCTGGGCTCGTGGTGGTCCTATTACGTGCTGGGCTGGGGCGGTTACTGGTTCTGGGATCCGGTGGAAAACGCCTCCCTTATCCCCTGGCTGACGGGTACGGCCCTCGTGCATTCCGCCATCGTCGTGGAAAAGCGCGAAGGCCTGAAGATCTGGACGGTCCTGCTGGCCATCGCGACCTTCTCGTTCTCGCTGTCGGGTACGTTCCTCGTCCGCTCGGGCATCCTGAACTCGGTCCATGCCTTCGCCAACGATCCCGCACGCGGCGTGTTCATCCTCGCCCTGCTCGCCATCGTCATCGGTGGCTCGCTCGCTTTGTTCGCATGGCGCGCCCCTTCCCTCACCTCGACCGGCCTGTTCTCGCCGATCTCGCGTGAAGGCTCGCTGGTGCTGAACAACATCCTGCTCTGCTCGATCTGCGCCGTCGTCGTGACGGGCACGATGTACCCGCCCTTCATGCAGCTTCTGGCCGGGCGCACCATTTCCGTCGGCAAGCCGTTCTTCGACGCCGCCACGATCCCGCTGACCCTGCCGCTCCTGCTGGCCATGGGCGTCGGGACCGCCCTGCCGTGGAAACGCGCGCAGCTCGCCCGGACGTTCTCGCATCTCTACGCCGCAGCCGGGATCGCCGCCATCGGCGTGGTCCTGTGCTTCTGGCGGCTGTCCGGCATCATGCCCATCGCCTGCGGTGCGCTCGCCATCTGGGTCATCGCGGCCTCTGCCTCCGACGTCCTGCGCCGGATCGGCATTGGTCACACCTCCCCGCGGGGCGTGTGGGAGCGCATGAAGAACCTGCCGCGTTCAAGCTGGGGCGCAGCGCTTGCCCATATCGGCGCGGGCATCACCGTGCTCGGCCTGTGCGGTATGTCGCAGGCCCAGCACGCCATCGTCGAAATCCATATCGGCGAGACCCGCTCGCTGGGCGGAGACGACTGGACCCTGCTCGACGTGCACGACTATATCGGCCCGAACTACAAGGCCATGCAGGCCGACCTCGCCATTCGCCATAACGGCAAGCTCGTCACCATCCTGCACCCCGAAAAGCGCGACTTCACGACGCAGAGCCAGACCACGACCGAAGTCGCCATCCACACCAACTTCATCACCGATCTATACGGCGTGATCGGTGACCGGCACGGCACCGGCAAGGACACGACCTATGTCCTGCGCCTGCACCGTAATCCGCTGGCGCCGTGGATGTGGCTCGGCGGACTGGTCATGGCCATCGGCGGGGCGTTCTCGCTGTCTGACCGCCGGATGCGGATCGGTGCGCCCAAGCGCGCCGCCGCCCGCAACATGGCCCGTGCCTGAGGAGAGACGGACATGAACGCAACACGACGCGGCATCCTCACGGCCGTCCCCATCATCGGCGCAGGCGTTCTGGGCGTGGGCTTCTGGCGGATGCTGAGCGACATGCGCAGCGGCGCCTTCGACCCGCGCGCCATCAAGAACCCCAATGTCGGCAAGCCCATCCCGAGCTTCGCCATGCCGGGCCTTCCCGGCCTTGGCGACGGTTTCACCGATGCGGAACTCAAAGCCCAGCACCGCCCGGTTCTGATCAATTTCTTCGCCTCATGGTGCATCCCCTGCGTCGCGGAAATGCCCGGCCTGCGCGCCATCTCGCGCAACATGCCGATCTGGGGCATCGCCTATGAAGACAAGCCTGAGAACGCCGCCGGCTTCGTCCAGCGCGACGGCTCGCCCTATGCCCGCGTCGCGTCGGACCGTCACGGCCGCGTTGCCATCGACTGGGGCGTGACCGGCGTGCCTGAGAGCTTTCTGGTCGCACCGGGTGGCCGCATCATCTGGCACGGGAGTGCGGCCCTCGACCCGCAGATCTACGAGGCGGAAATCCGCCCGAGGCTGGCAGGACTATGACGTTCTCCAGACGCATTCCGGCGCTCATCCTGGCGGCTGGCCTGATTGGCGGCGGCGTGGCCCTCGCCGTGGACGATCCGTCCGAAATGCTGCCCAACCCGGCTCAGGAAAAGCGGGCCGAAGCCATTGGCGCCCATCTGCGCTGCCTCGTCTGTCAGAACGAGAGCATCGAAGACAGCAGCGCGCCCCTCGCCCGTGATCTGCGCAAGGTCGTCCGTGAGCAGGTCTCAGCCGGGAAAAACGATCAGCAGATCATGGACTGGATGACCGAGCGCTACGGCGAATTCATCCGTCTGGCCCCACGATTTTCATGGTCCACCGCCCTGCTCTGGCTGATGCCGGCGCTGGCGCTGGTGGCCGGACTTGTCATTGCATGGCGTGCGACCAAACGCCGCACCGTCGTCACGCCTGCGCCGCTCACGGATGATGAGCGCGCGCGTCTGGATGCCCTTTCGGGCCGGGAGTAATCTTTTTGTTCTGGTTGGGAATCCTGTGTATCGCGGCGGTGGCCCTGTGCCCCGCATTTCTGGGGCTGCGCACCCTGCGTCGGCGTGTGAACGCCCGTGACTCCGCTCTTGCCCTGTATCGCGGACAGCTTGGCGATCTGGAGCGCGACCACGCCCTCGCCCTCATCAACGACGAAGAATACAAGGCCGCCCGTCTGGAAGTTCAGCGCCGCCTGCTGGCCACGGATGGCGAGGCCGCCGTCGAAGACCTGTCCGCCGAGCCCGCAAAGCGCAGCCGTATCGTTCCGGTCATGGCCGTCGGGATCGGCATTCCGGTGCTGGCCTTCGCGCTCTATATCGTCAACGGTCACCCCTCCCTGCCGCCCCAGCCGCTGAGCGGGCGCCATACGGGCCCGGACGCGAAGGGCCTACAGATGATCCACAAACTGCAGACCGAAGTCTCCACCATCCCCGCCGGGTCACCGACCTATGCGACAGGGCATTTCCTGCTGGGACAGGTCGAGGCGAAATCCGGTTTGACGGATGATGCGATCCGGGACTGGAAAGCCGCCCTGAGCGCTCATTTCGAGCCCGAGCTTGCCATTCGCCTCGCCGAGCTTGAAAGTCGCAATGGCAGCCATATCTCTGGTGAGAGCCTTGACCTTTATCGCCGCGCCCTGGCAGCGGCACCGGCCGATGCGCCCTGGCGTATGGCCGTGGAAGCGCGTATCGCGGTCGGCGAACATCAGGAGAATAACGGTCAGTGATAAAACCCGAAGCCAACGCCATCGCGCTGTGCCCCGTCTGCCGCAAGCCCATGCGCCCGACATCGGAAAAATGCCCGAACTGCGGGGCTGAGCGTCATTACGGCCCGCGCCACCTCGAATCCGCCGTCTGCGCCTTCGCCGGAATGGTCCTGCTCGCGGCGGTCTCGACCCTGCTGCTCCCGATTTCGCTCTGGACGATCATGTTCGCCGCCATCGGGCTGGTCTCCGGTTTTCTCTTCTCCCACAACCGTTTCAGCGGCGACCGCTGGCTGAAATGATGGCCCCGGCTGCATGGCCGGACACAATCCGTATCTGACCGCATCCGGCACTCTTCCCGCTTCCGGAACATTCCTGCTAATGGGCAGGAATGACACATCCTTCCGGGCGCCTCCTGCCGTTCTTCGTTGCCGTGGCCATCCTGTCCTGGGCGAGCGCCTATCCCGTCGTCCGGATTGCCCTGCATGACCTCGCCCCCGTGCCTCTGGCGGCACTGCGCTATGCCGTAGCGGCGGTCATGGCGGCCCTGTGGCTGCTATGGAAGCGTCCAACGCGCCCGGCACTGGCGGATGTTCCGCAGATCCTCGCCTGCGGCATCATCGGGATCAGCGTCTATAATGTGCTGTTCAACTGCGGTGAAATGACTGTCTCATCCGGCGCGGCCAGTCTTCTCATCAGCGCAGCCCCCCTGATGGCAGGGCTTCTGGCCATGGTATTCCTCGGGGAGCGCATGTCGCGCTGGGGCTGGGCCGGATCAATCCTGAGCTTCAGCGGCGTCGCGCTGATCGCAAAGGGACAGAGCGGCGGCCTTTCCTTCGGCTCGGGCGCGACACTGGTCTTCGGCGCGGCCGTCTGCGCAGCGTTCTACACGATCCTTCAGAAAGGTCTGATCCGCCGCTACGGCGCGCTGCCCACCATCGCTTATGTCCTGATTTCCGGCGCGATTTTCCTCACCCCATGGCTGCCGCAGGGCCTCACGAGCTTCTCCCATGCTTCCTGGCAGGGACAGGCCGCCGTGCTGGAACTCGGCATTTTCCCGGCGGCTTTCGGCTATGCGGCTTGGGGCTTCGTCATTGGGCATCTCGGCGCCTCACGCGGTGCGGCCCTGCTTTACCTGCTGCCGCCCGTCACGATGGTTCTGGCCTATTTCCTCACTAACGAGGTCCCCTCCCTGCGCACCCTGATCGGCGGCGCGGTCGTCATGGCCGGGGTGATCCTGACCAACACCTATGGCCGCCATCCGGTTGCCCAGACCGTGGAGTCCTGAACCCCACGCGGACTGTGGCGATATCCGGATTTTCTATGGCTGTGTTTCTTTGTCCTGCGGCGATTGTGCGATAATTTCCCCCGTGGAATGAGCCGGATCACCCGCAGGAAAGCCGAAAACAGACAATGAGCCGTACCGAAACCGATGGCATGGGCCCGATCGAAGTCGCTGACGATGTGCTGTGGGGGGCGCAGACGCAGCGTTCCCTGAAATATTTCAGCATCGGCCGCGAACTGATGCCGCGTGAAATGATCGAGGCCTATGCGATCATGAAACGTGCTTGCGCCACGGCCAATGCCGCAAGCGGTCGCCTGTCTCAGGAGCGTGCGGACCTGATCCATACCGTCTGTGACGAGATCACAAAGGGCGAGCATGACCGGATGTTCCCGCTTCATGTCTGGATGACGGGCTCGGGCACGCAGTTCAACATGAACGTCAACGAGGTCATCGCGAACCGCGGCTGCCAGATCACCGGCAATCCGCTCGGCAGCAAGACCCCGCTGCATCCGAACGATCACGTCAACATGTCGCAGTCCACCAACTGCAACTTCCCGACCGCCATGCATATCGCGGCCGTCCTCGGCACGCATCGCAGCCTCATCCCGGCCCTGACGCGCCTGCGCGACGCCATGGCTGCCAAGGCCGAGGAATGGCGCGATCTGGTCAAGGTCGGCCGCACGCATCTTCAGGATGCCGTTCCCATCACGCTGGGTCAGGAATGGCACGGCTATGCCGGGATGCTGACGGACAATATCGCCCGTCTGGAACAGGCCCGCGACGGTCTGTTCCCCCTCGCCCTCGGCGGCACGGCCCTCGGTACGGGTGTCAGCACGGATGAAGGCTTCGATCGTCGCGCCTGCGCGGAAATCGCCCGCCTGACGGGTCTCGGCTTCAAGGCTGGCGAGAACAAGTTCGCGCTTCAGGGCGCGCATGATGCGCTGGTGCATCTGTCGGGCGCGCTGCGCACGACGGCAGGCAGCCTGTTCAAGATCGCCAATGACATCCGCCTGCTCGCCTGCGGCCCGCGCGCCGGTCTGGGCGAGCTGCACCTGCCGGAAAACGAGCCCGGCTCCTCGATCATGCCGGGCAAAATCAACCCGACGCAGGCCGAAGCCCTTGCCATGCTTGCCCTTCAGGTCATGAGCAACGATGTTGCCGTTGGCCTCGGCGGGGCAGCGGGCATGCTGGACATGAATGTCTACAAGCCGCTCATGATCCACAACATCATGCAGGGCATCACCCTTCTGCATGACGGTTCGGAAAACTTCCGCCGCTTCCTCGTCGAAGGCACGAAGGCCAATACGGACAAGCTGAAGCAGGATCTCGAGCGCTCGCTCGTTCTCGTCACGGCGCTCTCCCCCGCCATCGGCTATGACCGCGCCTCTCAGGTCGCGCATCACGCCATGGAGAAGAACCTGAGCCCGCGCGAAGCCGCACTGGAACTCGGCTTCATGACATCGGAAGAATATGACCGCTTCGCCGACCCGCGCCTGATGCTGCGCCCCAACATCACGCCCCCCAAAGCCTGACCGGTCCCAGACCTCTCACGCTGCCGCATGACGAAAACTTCATGCGGCAGCGGTAGCCGTTCCGCCTCAGGACTGATACGGCGGATTATTCCAGTTTCTTTTATCGGAGATGCCCGTCAGATGATGACCCGCCGCGCAGCCCTGCTCGCTTTAACGCTCCTCTCCCCCGTCTGTACGGCCGCGGCGGCCGACGCTCCCAAGACCGACGCTAGCAAGACAACAGCAGACACCTTCACCGGCGAAGCTGCTCTGCTGCCGACGGATTCCGTCACCCAGCATCATCTGAACGGCATCGCCTACACCGCGCATGCCGGCACGCTCATCCTGCGCGACCATGACGGCAAGCCGAGCGCCCGCATGTTCTACGTGTCCTATACGAAGGACGGCGTCCCGGGGGGCACGCGCCCGGTCTCGTATTTCTTCAATGGCGGCCCCGGCGCGGCCACGGCCTATCTGAACCTCGGCGCAGCAGGCCCCAAGGCCCTGACCATGCCCGCCAAGGATCCGACGGACGGCACGCACGCCACGATGGGTGACAACCCCGACAGCTGGCTTCCCGTCACCGACATGGTCTTCATCGACGCCGTGGGCACGGGCTATTCCCGCCCCACCGATACAGCGAAGGCCGGGGACCAGTTCTATGGCGTGAAACAGGACGCCAGCACCTTCGCCAAGGCCATCGGCCTGTGGACGGCAGCGAATGGTCGTGAAGCCTCGCCGCATTATCTCGTGGGCGAAAGCTATGGCGGCATCCGCTCCATCCAGGTCGCAAACGCGCTCCAGATGGAACAGGGGATCCTGCTCAACGGCATCGTGATGATCTCCCCGGCCATCGAGATGCCACTGCTGGATTCAGACGAGAACCCGCTTTCCGCCGCTCTCATGATGCCAAGCCTGATCGCAGCCCATCAAAGCCCGAACGTGACGGAAAAGACGGCCGAAGACGCCTATCAATGGTCCCTGAACACCTATCTGCCAAAGATCGCCGGCAAGCTGCCCTCCGGAACGGAAGGTCAGGCTCTCTATGCCGAGATCGCACAGCGGACCGGCCTGCCGCAGGACGTGATCGCCCGCCAGCACGGCATTCCAGCCATCGGCTCGCATGACATCATGTCCCGCAACGGCCGCCTGTACGGGCTGTACGACTTCACCCAGTCCATTGCCGACCCCTCGGCCGATGGTCTGGACGAAAGCCCCGATCCGACGCTGTTCGGTTTCGGCCGCGCCTATGGCAACGCCTTCTCGGGCTACGCGGCGAACGACCTCGGCTTCAAGACGCCCCTGACCTACGACCTGCTGTCCTTCAAGGTGAACGGAAGCTGGAAGTGGAGCGCGGGCGGTCCGTCGCCGATCCATCAGATCCCGGTCCTGAACCGTCTGCTGGCGCTCGATCCGGGCCTGCGTGTGTTTGTGGCCAATGGCTATTACGACGTGGCCTGCCCGTTCGGCACCGCACGCTGGATGAAGGATCATCTGACCGTGGGTGCCGATCGTGTGTCGCTGCATCTCTATCAGGGCGGCCATATGCTCTACACGCGCCCGGCCAGCCGCCATGCTCTCTCGGCAGATGTCGCATCCTGGATCCAGGCGGACGGTCGCCAGCCCTGACCTAACCAGACCTGAAACAGGGCGTCATAAATTGACAGTCCTGATGGAGGAACAGATAATGCACGGAATGATTTCTGGGCCTTCCATGTCCGCTGTCTGTCAGTGGACAGGGGCAGTCTCTTCCTCTTTCAGGTGGATCTCCATTTGACAGTCCAGCGCTCCCTCGCCCCGGAACCGGGCTGTTCGCTGGAACATGCCGTTATGACCTCCTGTGATCGCGAGCAGATCCACCGTCCGGACGCCATCCAGCCCTACGGCCTCCTGCTGGTGGCCGACAGCGAAAGCCTGACGGTCATTGCGGGCGCAGGCGACCTCGAAGGGCGCCTCACGCCGGACTGGCTCGGACGCCCCCTGCCGGATGTTCTGAACATCCCGGAAAACCGCTTTCACGATGACAAGCGGCCTTCCCTGTCCGATCTGCGCGTTGCAGGGCTGAAAGACGAAAACTTCAGCATTCTGCGTCACGATCAGGACAGGCATATCCTCATCGAACTTGAGCCGGTCGAAGCACACAACCTGCTGACCTGGGACATTTTCGGCGAAATCGACAGCACGGCGGACCGCTTCGAGCGCTGCCCGGATACGACATCCGTCTGCCGTCAGGGTGCCGCGATCTTCCAGCGTCTCACGGGCTTTGACCGCGTTCTGGTCTACCGCTTCATGGAGGACGGCACCGGTCGCGTTGTCGGCGAAAGCCGGAACGAGGCCTTCCCCTCCCTGATGCACCACCATTTCCCGGCCAGCGACATTCCCGCGCAGGCCCGGGCGCTCTATCTGCGCAACCGCATCCGTGTGATCCCCGACATCACATACGAAGCCGCCCCCATCCGCCCCAGAGAGGCCGGACTGACGGGACTTGATCTCAGCGATATCCAGCTCCGGAGCGTCTCGCCGATCCATCTTCAGTACATGGCCAATATGGGCACGCGGGCCTCGGCCTCCGTCTCGTTGGTCGTGGACGGGGTGCTGTGGGGGCTGATCGCCTGCCACAATGCGTCCCCGCGCTGCCTGTCCGAAGACATCCGCGCCGCCTGCCGGACGCTCGCCGGCGTCATGTCGCGGCAGCTGCGGAACAAGGAAGAGCTGGTCACCTATCAGGAGCGTCTGCGCCTGCGCAACGCGATGGAATTCGTCACGTCCCATTTCGACGTGCGCCACCCCATCGAGAGCAACCTGCGCAGCTTCATGGGCGAGCTGCAGGCGCTGTTCCCCTGCAACGGCTTTGCCGTCATCAATGACGAGACCATCACCGGAACGGGCGTCCTCCCCGACACGGAAAACCTGCACAAGCTCCATGACTGGCTGAGACTGGGCACAAGTGGCGGCATCTTCACCAGCGCCATGCTTGGCAAGGATTACCCCGCCGCAGCCGAATGGCCGGAACGCTCCGCCGGAATCCTGGCCATCACCCTCCCGTTCCGGACGCCGACATGCCTGATCTGGAGCCGGGTCGAAATCATCCAGACCATCGAATGGGCAGGCAACCCGCACAAGGGCGATGCGGATGATGACGGTGTGCTGCGGCCACGGACTTCCTTCAAAACCTGGGAGCAGACCATCCGCGGGCACAGCACCCGCTGGACTGCCGAACAGAAACAGGCCGCACGCCGCCTGCGCCGCGTCCTGATCGCGGACTACCAGACCCAGCAGCTCCACGAACTCAACGCGACCCTCGCCGCCACGCTGGAAGAGCGCGAAAACCTGCTGCGCCAGAAGGATTTCCTGATCCGGGAAGTCAATCACCGCGTGCAGAACTCCCTGCAGATGGTCGCGTCCTTCCTCAAACTTCAGGCCCGAAGCGCCTCGAACGAGGAAACGACGACGGCCCTGACCGAAGCCCAGCACCGCATCGCGGCCATCGGCCTCGTACATCGCCGCCTCTATCGGGACGAGCATTTCGGAGTTGTGGACCTCGGTCGCTATCTTGAAGAACTGATGGAAGAGCTGTGCTCGTCATTGGGCGAGAACTGGCACGAACAGCTGCACCTCTCCCTCTTCCCGATCATGATTTCGGCAGACCGCGCCATCAATATCGGGCTGGTCCTGACCGAACTCGTCATCAACGCCAGCAAATACGCCTATGACGGCCATGCCGGCCCGCTGCATGTCGGCCTCACCCAGACCAGCGACCGTCTGGTGCTGACGGTCTCCGATCAGGGCGAATGCACGCCCCAGCTCAAGGGCACAGGCTTCGGCACACGCATGATGAATGCCGTCGTCAGCAGTCTCTCAGGCACACTGACCTACACCGCGCTGACGCCGGGGCTGGAAGCCGTCATGACCCTGCCACTGGACTCCATCCTGCCTTCGGAGACGGATATCAGCACCGAGGCAGCCCTGTCCCAGACACCCTATCCGTATCCCTGACCTCAGCCAGATGCGGGCATGAAAAAAGGCGCGGGACCCACGGTCCGGCGCCTTTTTGGTATTCCGTCGGCAAATCCGGCCTTAAGCGACCAGATTGCCTTCCTTGTCCACCAGTTCGATCGGGTAATCCCCCGTGAAGCAGGCATCGCAGTAACGGCGCGAACCCTCGGCCCGGTTGGCATGACCCAATGCCCGGTAGAGCCCGTCAAAGCTGACAAAAGCCAGACTGTCCGCCCCGATCGCCTGCGCCATTTCCTCAAGCGTGTGCGTCGCCGCCATCAGCTTGCTCTCTTCCGGCGTATCGATCCCGTAGAAACAGGCATGCTTCGTCGGCGGTGACGTGATGCGCATATGCACTTCCGTCGCCCCGGCAGCGCGCACCATGTCCACGATCTTGCGCGACGTCGTGCCACGAACAATCGAATCATCCACCAGAATGACACGCTTGCCTGCCAGGATCGGCCGGTTGGCGGAGTGTTTCATCTTCACGCCGAGATTACGGATCTGATCCGTCGGCTCGATGAAGGTCCGGCCCACATAATGGTTGCGGATGATGCCAAGCTCGAACGGAATCCCGCTCTCGGCCGCATAGCCGATGGCGGACGGCACACCGGAATCCGGCACCGGCACGACAACATCGGCCTCGACCGCACTTTCGCGTGCCAGTTCGCAACCGATCTGCCGCCGCGCCTCATAGACCGGCTGGCCTTCAAGCACGGAATCAGGCCGCGCGAAATAAATGTATTCGAAGACGCAGAACCGGCCGCCCTGATCCCCAAACGGCCGAAGGGAGCGCAGGCCGTCATTATTGATGACGACGATCTCACCGGGCTCGATATCCCGGACATAATCCGCACCGATGATGTCCAGCGCACAGGTCTCGCTGGCCAGAACCCAGCCCCCGTTGCTGTCTTCGTAACCCGGCATCCGGCCCAGCACGAGCGGGCGCACACCCAGCGGATCCCGCATACCGATCAGCCCGTCATCGGGGGTGAGCGTAATAAGCGAGTAGGCACCCTTCACCTGCTTGACCGCATCAATGAAGCGATCGAGCACAGTCGTGTAGAGCGAAATGGCGATCAGATGGATGAAGACTTCCGTATCCGTCGAGGAATGGAAGATGCATCCACGCTTGACCAGCGCCTGCTTGAGCGTCGCGGAATTTGTCAGGTTGCCGTTATGCGCCACAGCCAGCCCGCCGAATTCGTAATCGGCATAAAGCGGCTGCACGTTGCGGACATGCGTTCCGCCTGTCGTGGCATAGCGGTTGTGACCGATGGCCACCGTGCCGGGCAGCGTCGCCATGACGCGGCTGTCACCGAACACATCGCCGACCAGCCCCAGACCCTTGTGCTGGTGGAACCGTTCGCCATCGAAACTGACGATACCCGCGGCTTCCTGTCCGCGATGCTGAAGGGCATGCAGGCCCAGAGCCGTCAGGGCCGATGCATCAGGCACACCCCAGACGCCAAAAACCCCGCATTCTTCATAGGGGCGGTTGAGACTGTCGGACTGGGTCATGCGGCGCGGCCTTTCCGGACTGGTTTCACAAGGACGCCTCATGGCCGCTTGTGACCTCAGACGCAAGATGCGGTTGCAGGAAATGAGGCAGATAACCTGTCAGATGGGTTGCCCCGACGGCAATGTAAGGCCCGATGAGGCTTCCCTGCATCACATAGGTCATCCACGAGCCGAAAAAAGAGCCAGCCAGCAGATAAAGCACGATCAGGGCCACATAGCCGCGCGCAACACCGAACGCGGCGCCCATAATACGGTCCACCCCGCCAGACAGGACACCCCGCGCCGCCGACCCGACCCGCGCGCCCAGCATGGTGAAGACCAGAAGCACGACAACAAAAAGAATTGCCGTGCTCGCACTGCCCGCCAGTGCCGCCTGATGCAGATAGGGCTCAAGATAAGGCTCAAGCATCCCATGAAAACGGTAGGTCAGGACAATCGCACCGACCCAGGCCAGCAGCCCGGCCAGTTCCGTCGCAAATCCCCGCGTCAGCCCCCACAGCGCCGACAGCGCCATGATGACCAGTGCAACGATGTCGAGACGGGTCAGATCGTCAGGATTGATATGGGACAGGTCTGGCAAAGGCGGCATGTCACGGCAGCTTCGTCGAGCGAAAACGCCCCCCCTTGTAGGGACGGATACCACTTGCACGCAACTCGTCCGCCAGACGGATCCGCTCGTCAATTTCCGCCCAGACAAGTCCGGCATCGACATCCCGCGCTTTCCAGATTCTTTCCAGAAGCACAATAAAAGCGGCACTGTCCCGGACCAGCGCAGAGCGGTCATTAATCATGACATCCAGAACGCAGGCAGCTCCCGCAACTCCCATTCTTTGCGAAAGTTTCGTTACTTTCCGATTCTTACGGAAGGGAACCGATTTTTCCTGCGATATCATCGCCGCATGATGATCGGAACACCGCAGACAGGCAACCCATGCCCCATTTTTTCCTGACGGGACGTCACCCGGCTCTACTCGAAAAGGAGATATTCCGACGTGCTTTGACACAGAATGACGCAGTTGTGGAGCACTCTACAAGTAACTGAAAAATATGGTTTTCATAATTTGTCACCATTGTTTTCATTTTCAAAACATAAATTATCTTGCGCAAGAATTATCTAATAATTAACTCTCTGCGTGGAACAACACGTAGCAGATCAGGCCCTCAAGGCGATGCCCTTTTCGGCGCAGCCCCTCCTGGCCCCATCAGGACTTTAAAAAATGACAAACTATTGGAAGGGTGGCGCAACCGGAAACTGGTTCGTCGCAGCAAACTGGAGTGCAGGCCAGGTCCCGCAGGATCACGGCTGGGACAGCGTTGTAGCTGGCACGTCCGATAATGCGACGGTCACGATCAATGCTGCGCAGGCGAATTCAACAAACTTCGGTACGCTGACGGTCGCCACCAATGCGACACTCAACGTCACGGCAACATCCTCTGATGCCAGCGCCACGGTCTTCAGCACCAACCAGCTGACGGTCAACCAGGGCGGGACGATGAATATCGCCACGTCCAACGCGGTGAACCTGGGCAACGGACCGACCGTAAACGGCACCCTGCAGATCAGCGACAACCCGACCATTTCGATCAACAGCAACAGCGTCAACGGCTCGGGCACCCTGATCCTCGACGGCTCGGCACTGGGGAACTCGAATACCTGGCTCCAGATGGGCTCGTCGCTTACGACCGTATTGCAGAACGGAGCTTCCCTTTACGTCAACAATGCTGTTGCCGGCAAAGCGATCACTTTTGGCCGTGACGCGACGAACGGCAAGCCCAACCAGCTTCTCCTGACGGATAACAAGCAGACGGTTACCACGCCCATCACGGGCTACGATGCGACCTCCGTCATCACGGTCGCAAGTGGGCCATATGCCGCTGTCGCAGCCGATTTTACCAAGAATGCCGACGGCACCTACACGCTGGCCATTAGCACCAATCCAGCGGGCAACACGATCACGCTCTCGAACATCTCATTTGCCGCAGGTTATGAAGTCGGCACACCGACCGTCGTGCAGAATACTGACGGAAGCTGGAGCGTCGTCAACGGTTCCAAGCAGGTCTGTTACCTCGCCGGCACCATGCTTCTGACCCCCGATGGTGAGCGCGCCATCGAGACGCTGACACCCGGTGATCAGGTTACGGTCTATGAAAATGGCACGACCCACACGCAGACGATCCTGCGCGTTGGCCATGCCCGTGCCACAACCGGTTCCACGGGTCATGCTGACCTGGATGGCGTCCCCGTACGCGTCCGTGCCGGTGCCCTGGCTGACGGCATCCCGAGCCGGGATCTGCTGGTCACGCCCGAACACTGCATGATGCTCGAAGGTGGTTTCATTCCGGTGCGGATGCTCGTCAATGGTATGAGCATTGCCTATGACCATGCCATCACGGAATACGACTACTACCATGTCGAAACCGAACAGCACTCTGTGCTGATCGCAAATGGTGCGCTGTCGGAAAGCTTCCTGGATGCCGGTCATCGCCCCGATGCCCTCATGCAGGGGAACACCCTGGCCCGTCTGCATGCCCTGAGCTGGGAGAAGGACGCAGCACTGCCGCTGATCACGGACCGTGCCCGCGTCGAACCTCTGTTCGCAGCACTCGCCCTTCGTGCGGAAACTCTGGGTTACACCGCGCCGCAGGCCGCACCGTCTGACGATGCAAAGAACCAGATCCATCTGGTTCTGCAGGATGAAACGGTCCTGTATCCGATCCGGACCCGTGGTGAGCAGTTTGTTTTCATGCTGCCCGAAGGCTGCCAGAGTGTACGCGTCATCAGCCCGGCCGCACGCCCGGTTGACCATATCGGCCCCTTCGTCGATGACCGCCGCACACTCGGCGTTCTCGTAGGCGAAGTCACGATCTGGAGCGCCGAACAGACGCACCAACTCTCCAGCCATCTTTCGGACCCCTATGCCGACGGCTGGTGGAGCATCGAAACCAACCATGCACGCTGGACGGGCGGCAATGCCCGTCTGGACCTCGGCCAGACGCTGAAGATGTCCGGTGGCATTCTCAGCCTCCAGATCCTCGCGCATGGTGTTCAGGCACAGACTGCGGTCGCAGCCTGAGCCCCATCCCCGCGATGACCTGACACAAAAAAGGCAGGCCCTGAAAAGGGTCTGCCTTTTTTTTAACGACTTACGAAAACAAAAGAGGGAGAAGTTCGTCCACGAACTTTCCCGTTCCCCGTCTCAGGCTGCGGCAGACTTGGAGGTCTTGAGCTGACGCTCCTGCCACAATGTCGCCAGCGCCTCGACCAGTTCGTCGATCATCTCGTTCGTATGCAGCGGCGTCGGCGTAATCCGCAGACGCTCCGTGCCACGCGGGACGGTCGGGAAGTTGATCGGCTGGATGTAGTTGCCAAAGCGGTTCAGCAGTTCATCCGAAAGGCTGCGGCACAGTTCAGCCTCACCTACCATGACCGGCACGATATGGCTCGGGTTCATGACGTGCGGAAGACCAGCCTTGTCCAGCGCCTGACGCAGATAAGCCACGGCCCGCTGCTGGCCTGCACGCTCCGCACTGCTCCGGCGCAGGTAGCGCACGCTGGCCAGTGCGCCAGCCGCAATCATCGGCGGAAGCGCCGTTGAGAAGATGAACCCGGACCCAAAGGAACGGACGAAATCGCAGAGCGCGGCGGATGCGGCAATATAGCCGCCCACAACGCCATAGCCCTTGCCAAGCGTACCCTCAATGACCGTCAGGCGATGGGACAGACCAAGCTTCTCGGCCACACCCGCACCATGGTCGCCATACATGCCAACAGCATGAACCTCATCGAGGTAGGTCATGGCGCCATATTTGTCGGCGAGATCACAGAACGCCTCGATCGGGGCGATATCGCCATCCATCGAATAGACAGACTCGAAAGCAATGATCTTCGGAACCTCCGCCGGAAGTTCCTTCAGGCGACGCTCCAGATCCTCGACGTCATTGTGACGAAAGATCTGCTTCTCGGCGCGGGAATGACGGATACCCTCGATCATGGACGCATGATTGAGTTCGTCGGACAGAACAACGCAGTTGCGCAGACGCCCTGCGATGGTCCCGAGCGTCACCCAGTTCGACAGGTAACCGGAATTGAAAAGCAGCGCGCTTTCCTTGCCATGCAGGGAAGCGAGTTCCTTTTCCAGCTCCACATGATAGTGGTTGGTGCCGGAAATATTGCGGGTTCCACCAGCTCCGGCGCCCGTCTCATCCAGCGCTGTGTGCATGGCGGTCAGGACTTCAGGGTGCTGCCCCATGCCGAGATAGTCGTTGGAACACCAGACCGTGACATCACGGCCCAGGCCATGATGGAATGCCCTGGGGAAATTTCCAGCCCGGCGCTCCAGATCCGCAAAGTAACGGTAGCTGCCATCCGCATGCAGACCGTCAAGGGCGGACTGAAACATCGCATCATAGTTCATCGCGTTTTCTCCTGCGCGGCACTGTAATCCTGTGACACGATCTCGCCAAGCACTCTCTCCAGATAAGTCAGCAGCACCCGTAGTCTGGCCGACATCTGTGTGCGCGTCGCCCCGCATCCCGTGACAATGAACCAGACAGAAAGATCATGTCCCGTCCATTCAGGAATGACTTCAACGACACGCCCACTCCGCAGGTCAGGCCGCAGCATGAAATCCGGCAGAAGCGCGATCCCCAGCCCCTCCCGGATGGCAGGCAGGAGCATGTCCCCGCTATTGGCGCTCACCCGCCCCTTCAACCGGACAGAGACCTGACGACCATCAGCGTGCTTGAGACGCAGGAAATCCGGAACGGCGGCGTTGGTATAAAGAAGTCCCGGCTGACCGGTCAGGTCTTCCGGATGTTCCACCGCTCCCAGCCGCCCACGAAACTGCTCCGAACACACAAGCCGCGTTACGGACCGGCACAGAAGAAACGCCTGCCCCGACACAGCCGGGCGCAGCAGACCCGACGTGATGCGGACCGCCGCCTCGAACCGGCCGCCCAGCAGATCCACAACCCCGTCATCCAGATCCATCTCCAGCGTAATATCCGGATAGCGCTCCAGAAATCCGGGCAAGGCGGGCCCGAGCATCTCCCGACCGAATGTCATCGGGGCCGCCAGCCGGATCATGCCACGGGGTGTCGCCCTCCCTTCACGCAACTCGCTTTCCAGCCCCTCGCCTTCTGACAGGATCCGACGTGCCCGTTCTAGACACTCCGTACCCTCGGCCGTCAGCGAGAGATGACGTGCACTGCGCTGGAACAGGGTTGCCCCCAGCCGATGCTCCAGCCGGCCCATAATCTTGGAGACCGTCGGAGCCGAAAGCCCCAGGGAACGCGCGGCCGCCGCAAAAGACCCGCTTTCCGCAACCCGCGCGAAAACGGCCCAGCCTTCAAGGTCAGGCAAACCGGTCATGCTGTTTCTGGAAACTTCACATTTCCATCCTTTCCGTTTTCTTCATCCTGTCTATACCCCATTATCTGCAACACGACATCAACTCAGGAGCATGATCCCATGCTGGACATCAGACCTTTCAAGACCCTCGGTCACGCCAATCATGGCTGGCTCGACGCCCATTATCATTTCTCATTCTCGGACTATCAGGACCGCAACCGCATGCACTGGGGGCGTCTGCGCGTCTGGAATGATGATCGCATCGCCCCGCATAACGGCTTTGGGGCACACCCCCATCGCGACATGGAAATCATCACCTATGTCCGGACCGGCGCCATCACGCATGAAGACAGCCTCGGCAATCGGGGGCGCACCGAAGCGGGCGATGTGCAGGTCATGTCTGCCGGAAGCGGCATCACCCATTCCGAATTCAACCGGGATGACGACGCCACGACGCTGTTCCAGATCTGGCTGATCCCGGATGAAACAGGCGGCACACCGTCCTGGGGCACACGCCCTTTCCCGCGACATGAGCGCAATGGACGGTTCGTTCCTCTCGCCTCCGGCTTCCCGGAGGACAATGCTCTCCCCATCAGGACCCGTGGACGGGTTCTGGGCGCAACCCTCAAGGCAGGAGAAACGCTGACCTACGAGACGGATCGCAGCATGTTTTCCTATCTGGTCCCTGCCAGCGGCAGTGTGGAAATCGACGGCCAGACCGTCGGGCACCGCGACGGCGCAGCACTTCATGACGTGGAACGCTTCACGATCACCGCGCGGGAAGATGCGGAAATTGTTCTTGTGGAGAGCGGCGCGCTCCGCTGATACGGGCCATGCGCCAGAGCATGACAACACCTTTCTGTGACAAACAACACAGAAAGGTGTTGTCCCGTCAGTGCAGCCTTTGGTTTGGAAAGACGTTTTGAATGCAGGGCCACCAGCCCGGCAAAGGCCCGTTTTCTCCTGAGATGAAGGAGCCTGACAATGACCATTCAGAACACATTCACCACCAAATCGCCTGTATCCGGCAATGGACAGACCGAAGCTCAGGCCGCAACGTCCGTCTTCACCCGCTTCGGTGACTGGCTGAGCGGTGCAAGCACGGATCGCTCCGGCCTGACGGAAGTCACCATCAAAATGATGAAGGAAGACTGCCAGTTCGCCACGGCCGTCAGCGAAATCCGACTTCCTCCCTCAACCCCCCTGTCTCCCGAACAGGTCGAGGATCTCATGGGAGAAAAGCGGCTGAACTATATCTGTGACCAGACCGGCCAATCTCCCGAAGCCGTGGAAACAGCGCTGACCGAGGTGCTCCCGATGCTGGCCACGATGCTCCGGGAAAACCCCGAACGTCTTTTCAGTTATCAGTGTAAAATCAACTGAACGACGTTCCGAGTTCTGGCCAATACGGCGGAGGTCTCCTCAGAGACCTTCCGCCGTCCTTGCCATGCGGCGTCGGCGCGGACGCCCTGCGGTTTCTTCGAACCGCTCGCTGATCTGCGCCGTCGTTTCCGGTGCGGCCAGAACTGTTCCGGACGCTTCGACACATCCGACCTTCTGGACGAAGGCAAGAAGGTCAGGAAGATCCACGCCAATTCCCCGGACCTTGAGGCCTAGAGCCTTCACGGTCTCAAGGGCTGCCCGGTAAAAAACCATGGCATTCTCATCCAGAAGCGGAGCCTCGCCGGACTGGTGCCAGGTCATACCCGAAGGGGCGAGCATGGACACATCAAACTGGACCCCGTCCAGCAGTCCTCCCATCGCGCGTTCCCGCAAAAGGCTTAGACTGGACGGGGCACTGCCAAATCCCCCCAGAAAAATCTGGCACCCCTGATCCCGCAGGGCTGACAGTGTGTAACAGGTTTCCTTGTCGTCCTGCGCCAGACCGCTTTCCTGAAACACCAGATCAAGCCGGCTGACCGGGAAACCGCTTTCCTGAAGAACCGCATTCAGGCGGTTGTTGAAATCCCCGTCCGGTGCCTGATCATCTTCCAGCGACACCATAAGCCGCATGCCTTCCGGCCATGTCGCAGCCTGAGCGCACGCATTTCCCAGCAGATCAGAATCAAATTCCCGCTGCTGCTGCCCCAGACTCTTGCGCCGGCTCTTGCGCAGCGTCCGGCGCGGGACAGAAAGCCAGAGCTGGCTCATGTCCACCTGTGCCCCAATCACCTTGTCCGTTCCGCCGCGTCCCACCACGAACCGCGGCAGCCATCGCAGAGGGGGCAGCGCACTTTTCTGGCGCGCCCTTCGACTGCGCAACGTCGTCGCAAACATTCCTGCGCTGGACGCAGTCATGGGTAAGGCATTGCCGATTCTGCCTGTTGGCAGTTCGGACAGTCCATCTGCCATGACTGTCCGGCCGGCATGCAGGTCCTGAGGGGCTGCCGGCACCGAAGTCGCTCCCTGTCCTAGATCATCCAATGCGGACACCTCCGTTCTTCATGTCCGGGACAATGCCGCTCAACAGCCTAATTTTTCCTTAATGGCATGGGTTTTTCTGGCTGATTGAAGGGCACAAACGCGGCCTCATACCCGCCCCGCCTATCCACTCCCGCAGCGCCCAAACTCTTCGTTCGATCAATCCGGACAAAGCTGTTACGGTTTCCCGCCCGGATGCTTTTCCGGGCCTGTGACACCCCTTCGGCGCGGCCTTTCTCCGCTGCCGGGACAGGACCATTCTGCATGACGGATGCCACCACCCGCTCCGCCGTAACTCCTTCTTCCCAAGGCTCCCTACGGGCCCTCCTGCCCTACTGGCAGGTCACTTTCGCGTCTTTTCTGGGCTGGTTTCTGGACGCTTTCGACCAGACGACGCTCATGTTCACACTCCCCGACATCGCCCATGATTTCGGCTGCACGATCGCCGATCTGGGGGCCGTGCTGATGGGGCAGTCCATTGGACGTGCTGTCGGCAATACCGGCTGGGGATGGCTTGCCGACCGCTACGGACGCAAGCCCGCGTTCATGCTGGGGGTGGTGTGGTTTGCGGTCTTTTCCGCCCTGACCGGGCTCTCCCATCACTTTTATGTGCTGATGGCCGTGCAGTTCATGTTCGGAATCGGCTTTGGCGGCGAATGGACCGCCTCGGCCGCACTCCTGATGGAAAGTGTGCCCGCCTGGACGCGCCCCATGGCCTCCGCGCTCATGATGTCCGGCTATGAAGTCGGCTATTTCGTCGCTGCTGGCGTGCAGGCATTGATCCTGCCGCATTATGGGTGGCGCGTGCTCTTCTTCATCGGCCTCGCACCGGCTGCTCTCGCCCTGTTCATCCGGATCGGTGTGCCCGAGAGCCCCGTCTGGCTTCGCAATCGCGAATCGCGCCTGGCGCAGGGACAGAAGGAACACGCGCCGCCGCAACTGCGTCCGAAATTCCGCCTGACAGGCGCAGCTCTTCAGGCGATCGCCTTCATGAGC
>CALFLO010000004.1 GCA_937880175.1 uncultured Gluconobacter sp. | reverse complement strand
CGCGGATTTACGCTGAAGATCCGGGAAAGAATTTTCAGCCATCTCCCGGTCTTCTGACGGAAGTCAGTTTCCCAGTTACGGACGACAATGGTCTGCGGGTCGATAGCTGGCTTGAAGCTGGAGCCGAGATTTCACCGTTTTTTGATCCCATGATTGCCAAAGTCATCGCTCATGCGCCAACCCGCGAGCAGGCAATTACAAGGCTTGATACCGCGCTGACAGACATGCGCTTGTATGGTGTCGAGACAAACCAGAATTATTTGCGTCAAATCCTGTTCGACGCTCCCTTTGCTTCAGGTGCCCCCTGGACCCGCTGTCTCGAACGGCTTGTCTATCGCGCTTCGACGATTGATGTTCTTTCAGGCGGGACCCAGACAACGATCCAGGATTTCCCTGGAAGGTTGGGATACTGGGCCGTCGGCGTTCCTCCCTCGGGCCCGATGGATAGTCGTGCTTTTCGCCTTGGCAATGCGTTGCTTGGCAATCCTCCGGATGTGGCCGGTCTTGAAATTATCATGACTGGCCCGACCCTGAGGTTCAACACTGATACTTTTGCCGTGGTGACAGGCGCGGATATCCCGATCAATCTCGACGGGGCCTCCCGCGAGATGGACACGGTCTTCCGCATCCGTTCGGGTGAGACGCTCCAGCTGGGGACAACGCGAAACGGTGCACGGTCGATGCTGTGTCTGAGTGGCGGAATTGATGTGCCGCTGTATCTCGGGAGCCGTTCCACATTTACGCTTGGAAAATTCGGCGGTCACGCAGGTCGTCCCCTGCTGGCAGGAGACGTGCTCCACATCGAAGCCTGCAATGAAGCGCCGGAAAGGCAGGTCTTGGCGCCCGACCTGAGGATGGAACTGGGTGACATACGCACGATCCGTGTCATTTATGGGCCGCACGGAGCGCCGGAATATTTCACTCCAGAATATATCGACCGTTTCTTTGAAGCCGAGTGGGAGGTTCATTTTAATTCGAACCGCACGGGTATCCGCCTGATTGGCCCAAGGCCGGAATGGGTCCGTGACAGTGGAGGTGAGGCGGGACTTCATCCGTCCAATATCCATGACAACCCGTATGCGATTGGCGCAGTCGATTTTACAGGTGACATGCCTGTTATTCTCGGCCCGGACGGTCCAAGCCTTGGCGGGTTCGTCTGTCCCGCAACAGTGATCGAAGCAGATCTGTGGCAGCTGGGTCAGCTCAGGGCAGGTGACCGGATCAGATTTATTCCCGTTACGGTGGAAACGGGCCGTGACATCGCGCGTGCACAGAATGTGGAAATGACGTCGCTGTCGTCTGTGCCCGTGAACTGGTCGGGCTGCGGGGCTCTACAGTCTCCGATTGTCCTTGAGACGGGGGAGGGGAGTGAGCGTCTGGTCGGCCGTCTGGCGGGCGATACATATCTTCTTCTGGAAATTGGCGAGGCCAAGCTCGATATTGCTCTGCGATTCCGCGTTCATGCTCTTATGGAAGCCATAGAACGAGCGCGACCAGCGGGGATCATTGATCTCACGCCAGGTATACGATCGCTTCAGATACACTTTGCGCCAGATTTCCTGCCTCTTTCAGAGATTCTGGCCTATCTCTCAAGCCTCTGGCGCGAGGTGACGGCGCAGAGAGACATCCGTGTGCCCTCCCGAACCGTGTATCTTCCCCTGTCCTGGGACGATCCTGCCTGCAAGCTGGCGATCGAAAAATATATGACTACGGTTCGGCCGGATGCCCCGTGGTGCCCCAGTAATATTGAGTTCATCCGTCGGATCAATGGACAGCACTCCATCGAAGACGTGCGGGATATCGTGTTTGATGCGCGCTATCTCGTTATGGGGCTTGGGGACGTCTATCTGGGCGCTCCAGTCGCGACGCCACTGGATCCCAGGCAACGGCTGGTAACGACAAAGTACAATCCTGCACGCACATGGACTGCTGAAAATTCTGTCGGCATTGGCGGGGCGTATCTCTGTGTGTATGGAATGGAAGGGCCGGGCGGATATCAGTTCGTAGGGCGCACTTTGCAGATGTGGGCGCGGTACACACTGCCAAAAGCCTTTGAAGGAAAACCATGGCTGCTGAGATTCTTTGATCAGCTGCGATTTTTCCCAGTGCCTGCGGAGACTTTGGAAACAATCCGTCGTGATTTTCCAATCGGACGATATGATCTGCAGGTAGAAGAGGGCGAGTTGTCCCTGTCTGAATATGAGGATTTCCTTGCGCATGAAGCTGGAGAGATCGCCTCTTTCCGCAGCACGCAGGCAGAAGCTTTCGAAGCAGAGCGTCGTTACTGGATCGAAGCCGGGCTGGATCATTTTGAAAGCGTTGAAGCTCCCGGCGTGGCTGAAGAAGATGCTCCGCTGGCAGCAGACGAGGTCGCAATCGAGAGTTATGTCGCGGGAAATGTCTGGAAAGTGCTTGTAGAAGTCGGAGACCGGGTTGAGGTGGGGCAGACTGTTATGGTTCTGGAATCCATGAAAATCGAGATTTCAGTACAGTCTCCGTCTGAGGGCATTATCCGTGAGATCAGGGCAATACCCGGGAAACCTGTTCGGGCGGGGCAGGCGGTTGTGGTTGTGGCTGGTATCTAGCTTGGAACATGCCCTACAACATGTGAATTGCCCTTCGCAGGAAGCATCAGGACGCAGGATGCAAGCCGGAAAAACGCAATTTAGCGTCTCACAATAGGGTGTTCCGGGAAATTATACGTCGATTGACGTAATGACCCGGAACACATCTTTCTGCTTAACTTCGAATCGATCTGTATCCGTACCAACTTGGCTGACTGCCTCTAGGGGATGATAATGGACGGAATTCGCGTTGGAAACCGAGTAATCGGAAGGCAGGCCCCCGTTACGATCGGGTGGGAAAATATTCCCCGAGTTGAAGGCGGTCCCGTGAAGCGGGCTTTCTTCACTTATTTTCAGCCGACCGTGCTCTTCGCACTGATTTTGTTCTGGTATTATGCTCCCAATTCGATCGCAAAAGCGTCGACTGCCATCTGGATTTCTGTAATTTTCAAGGCTTTCCTTCTTTGTCTGGAGTGGATCAACCCACGCTACAGGAGCTGGCAGCTGACATGGAAAGAACTGGTGACAGACCTTTTTTATGTCGGCATGGGTTACACCGTAGTCCGATATATCGATATTTACGTCGGTAGCGATGCGGTGGCGGATTATATCCAGGGTTATTTCCACCTTGGAAAGCTGGATTGGTTTATGGGGCTTCCGCTGCTCGTGCAGGCGTTTTTACTGTCGTTTATTTTTGATTTTGGTCAGTACTGGATGCACAGGGGAATGCACAACTGGTATCCGCTCTGGCTGCCCCACTCTGTTCATCATTATGTGACCCAGCTCAACGTCAATAAGGGCGCAGTGGGTAACCCTCTTGAACTGTTCCTGATCGGGCTGGGAATGGATGGTTTTTTCGATTTCGTTCCGCGCGCTGTTTTGCTTGCGGGCGCGATGACGATGGCGATCTCTATCTATCAGCACATCAACGTCCGCTTTAATACTCCGAGATGGTGGAGATATCTGTTCAATACAGTTGAACACCACAGCCTTCATCATTCGCGTGATTTCGAAGCAAGCCGCAGTAATTTTTCCAACACCTATATTTTTATTGATCGTATTTTCGGGACATGTGTGGATGGAGAGGCAGAGCTTCTGGGGATGGAAGGGGGGCGCCGCATGTCCGTGCGCGAACAGCTGACATATCCATATCTTCAGGCCTTTAAAACCATCAGGAAGAAATTCAGGAAACGTTTTGGAACTCAGGTCGTGCGGGCTCGCAGTCAATAAGGTGTCTTGATTGCTACAGGGAACGGTCGTTTCAGAAAGGCGATGCAATTGAACTTACGTTTTTTAGACTGGATCTGGCATGTTAAAGGCAGCCTGCCGCTCGCTCCGGAAGTATCAACTGATCAGGCTTTTGAAAAACTTGACGCCCTTTTGCAAGTTCCGGGAACGACATATACACGAGATCAGGATAGGTTAGTTTTCCAGAAAAAAAACCAGCCCGCTCAAGACAAGATGTCGATTTTCGACTCTGGCGTCCTGCAGGTTAAAGAAGCCAGTCAGGGGAAGAGGCTGTATTATAACCTTGTAAGCAAAACGCTATTGTTCTGCTTCCTGGCTCCGGCTTTGTTTTTCGGGTTCGGGAAGGTTTTCGAGTTTACCAAAGACTATCGGGCAGCGGCTTATTCTGCTGCGGCGATCCATACGCATCCCGAGGGGGGGAATGGGGCGTCGCAGAAAAAAGACGCAGTCGTGCCTATGAATTTCATTGATAAGTTTCTTGGGGTTCCGGAGCCGGATAAAAAAGATGATTCGGGGAATGACGATCAAGAAAAGATGAAAAAAAAGCTATCTCCGAGACCCGCCTATATTTTTTGTGCTCTGTTTGCATTCCTGTATGTCGTTGGTCGTATTCTTGAGCAGTTTTTGATACGGCGGGAATTGTCGAAGATAATAGGCGTTGGTGCCCTTTCCAGTTTTCTGGTCTTGTTTTTATGATCTTATTGAGCGGATTTATATTGAAGTGAAAGAATAAGACTGCCAGCTCCCATGATTTTGGACTGGATAAATACCTGAAAGGGGGCGGCAGGGCTGATCAGTTCAGTCTTGTAACAGGGCATCCCCCACGTCTTGCGCGGCCCAACGCTAACGCCAGAAGGTAGAGGTGGGCCGTTAGGACTTTGTCTCTCTCGTTACAGGGAGAGCCAGCGAATGCCACGATCCTTTGCTTCATCGTGGGCCTCTTCATAACCGGCATCGGCATAGCGCATGACGCCCAGACTGGTATCGTTCGTCAGGGCAATCCGCAGTCGCTCGTCTGCCTCGCTCGAGCCATCGGCAACGATCGTGATGCCTGCGCTGGTCATATAGCCGGCATAGCCGCCGCCTCCGGAATGAATGGCAACCAGATCGGCCTGGGAAGAACATGCCAGCATCGCATTCAGCAACGGCCAGTCTGCGATGGCGTCCGAGCCGTCTTTCATGTTTTCCGTCATGATGTTCGGATGGGCCATGGCACCGGCGTCCAGATGATCGCGCGTGAAAGCGACAGGCCCTGCCAGAACGCCCTCACGGACCATCCTGTTTACGGCGAGGCCAACCTGTGTCCGGGCGTCATGGCCGAGCCAGGCAATACGAGCGGGAAGTCCTTCAAACGGGACATGTGCCCGGGCCAGTGTGATCCAGTTTACGACAGATGGATTATCCGCGAATGTTTCCAGCAGATAATCGTCTATCCTGCGAATATCGTTTTCGTCGTTCGACAGGGCAATCCAGCGGAACGGTCCAATCGCGCGGGCAAAAAGAGGCCGCAGATAGGCTTCCGTAAAGATCGGAATATCGAACGCATTTTCGATCCCGGCCTTTTTGGCCTGTGTGCGGATCAGGTTGCCGTTGTCGAAGACGATCGATCCGGCTGACTGGAAGTCCAGCATGGCCTGAACATGGCGGGCAATGGATGTCAGCGAGAGTTCGGCGAGTTGTTCGGGGTCTTGTTCCCGCAGGGCCTGAACGTCTGCGATGGACAGTCCGGCAGGAATATAACCGTAAACCAGATCATGCGCAGATGTCTGGTCCGTCACGATGTCGGGAACGATCCCGCGGGCATGGATCTCGGGCAGGATGTCGGCCGAATTGCCGAGCAGGCCGATCGAACAGCCGTCGCCCTTGCGCTGGGCCTCCGCAACCAGTGTCAGGGCTTCATCGAGTGTTTCCGCCCGATGCTGCAGATAGCCGGCCTCCATACGCTTGTTGATGCGTGTGCTGTCCATTTCCACACAGAGGATCACGGCACCGGCCAGACGTCCGGCGAGAGGCTGCGCGCCCCCCATGCCGCCCAGACCGGATGTCAGGATCAGCTTGCCGGACAGGTTCGAACTGAAATGGCGCTCGGCGATGCAACGGAAGATCTCGTAGGTTCCCTGAATGACACCCTGAGAGCCGATATACTGCCAGTCGCCAGCCGTCAGGCCGCCCCAGCAGATCAGGCCTTTTTTTTCCAGCCTGTAGAATTCTTCCGCCTTGGCCCATTGCCCGATCATGTTGCAGTTGGCCATGACCACGATGGGCGCGCGGTCATGCGTGCGGACTACGCCGATCGGTTTTCCGGACTGGACGATGAGCGTCTCGTCATCACGCATGGTTTTCAGCGTCTGCACGATCATGTCATGGGACGGCCAGTCGCGGGCAGCCTTCCCCAGAGCGGCATAGACCACAAGGTTATCGGGATCCTCACCGACGGACAGCACGTTTTCCAGCAGCCGGAGAAGCCCTTCCTGTCGCCATCCCCGACAGCGCAGTGTGTTGCCGGACGTGACGTCGAAAGTTCGGTTGGTCATGTCTCAGGAGTCCTTGCCAGTGGAAGAGGGAGCGAGCGCATAGCTTGCAAGATCAATGCCCAGAGCGCGTTCGACGGGCGGGTAAACGCTGGGATCGATGACACTCGACGAGAGGGGGAACTTGGATTTTTCCACGTGCAGGACGAGGATTTCCATGCCGTCCTCGATTTCCCCAACGCTCAGGGGGTAACCGTCCGGCGTGAGTGTCGTGATGATGTCGGGGAAGGATGCCAGACGCTGACCGTGCGCATCATCAACGGCCATGTATTCGTTCATGACATGCAGCGTGACGGCAGAGGGGCCCTGTCCGACTGTGATGGTCCCGACATCAAATGCTTCGGACGTGTATGTGACCGATTTGCGACTGACCTTGCCCTGCGCGAGAAGGGTTCCGTCGAGCGTTTTCACAATGGCGTCGACCACGGCACTTCCGCTTTTGCCGGATGCTTCGAGAATGGCTTCTCCCAGCGCGAGCGCGCGGGAAATGCCACCCCACGCGGCATGTCGCTTGACGTAAGACGCGGGAAGCGGATTGCGGCAGGATGCGATAAAGCCGCCCGACATATCGGAGGCGGTCCGCAGGATGGGCGAAATCCGCGCGGTCGCCCCTTTTGCGACCATCTCGATATAGGCATTGCGGGAGCGGTTGCCGCCGACGACCGCCTGGATCATCGTTTCGGGGGAGTTGGCCATGCCGATGGAGCCCATGTCACCCGTAGGATGGGCCCGCATATCTCCGACCGCATCAACGACTTTCGTGCCCAGGATCGCGCCGGGCAGCCAGGCGTTGAGCGTGCTGGACTTGCCGTTCTGCCCGATCATGAGACCATAAATCGGTTGTCCCAGTTCCTTCTGGACGAGCTTTACGGCGTTGACATAGTCGACACCCAGCATCTGCCATTCCGTTGTACTCGCGGGCGCACCGATCGCCGCCGCCGTGGCAATGATGGCATCGTCTTCAATCTCTTCCGCACAGACGAGTTCCGGCTGTCCGGCATTGACCGCTGCCGTGCCCAGCATCCGGCCGTGTTCGACCCAGCCACCACCACCACAGGCGAAGACCGATCCGCCAAGGATTGCGGCCTCCACGTCTTTTGCAACCAGAATTCTACCCATCCTGTGTCATCCCTGTCGTCCTGCGTCTCACCGGCATCCCGGGAGAGCGCGTCATTCAAAAATCGCGATCGATATCCTGAAGCGCCTGCGTCAGGACGCGCGCGCCATTCGCGGCATCCTGCGGCGTGCACCATTCCTCCGGGTCATGACTGCGCCCGTCCCGGCACGGCACGAAGAGCATGGCTGATGGACACAGCCGGGCCACGAAAGCAGCGTCATGGCCTGCGCCGGACACCATCAGACGGGATTTCAGTCCAAGCTGCCCGGCGGCCTGCCCGATCCTCCGGACCAGACCTGAATCACAGGCAACCGGCTTTGTGTCCGACAGGCGCATGAAACGCTCCAGCCGCACATGAGCCTCTGAGGCGGCCGAGCGGCAGGCGGCTTGCAGTTCTTCCGCAAAAGCCTCGACCACGGCACGTTCCGAAACCCGGATATCGACCACGATGCGCGCCGAACGCGGCACGACATTGGAAGCATTGGGCGAGATCTCGACAATCCCGCAGGTCGCTGTCACATGCCCCTGACCGGACTGCGCCAGTTCAGCCGCGCGTCGGTTGACGAATGTGATGACAGACGCCGCTGCCACGGCGGCATCCTGCCGGCGGTCCATTGGTGTTGTGCCCGCATGGTCCGCGCGGCCGCCAAAAAGAATTTCGATACGCGTGACGCCGGCGATGGCCGTGACGGCTCCGATCGGCAGGCTGTCCTGTTCCAGAACGATGCCCTGTTCGATATGAACCTCAAGAAACGCCCGAAGGTCGGTCCGGCGCGGCGTTTCCAGATGCTCTGGCCGTCCTCCCATCCGCGTCATGGCCTGCGCCAGCGTCTCGCCCCAGGGGGCGACGAGACTACGCTGTTGAGCAGTCAAGGCGCCCGCCATCCCCCGGCTGCCAATGCAGGACAAGCCAAAATCACTGGGCTCTTCGGCAAGAAAGTCGACGATTTCGAGATCGTGCCGCAGGACCAGACCTGCATCCCGGAAGGCGCGGGCTGCTTCAAGCGCGCAGAGCACACCCAGAATGCCATCGAACCGGCCCCCGTCCGGGACCGTATCCGAATGTGACCCGCTCATGAGTGTTCCGGTTCCGTCAGCGGAACCGGCGCGGCGGCCAATCAGGTTGCCAGCGTCGTCCAGATGGCAGGTGAGCCCGGCCTCGGTGAAGCGCTGTTCCAGCCAGCGGCGTCCATCGAGGAAGCGCTCGGAAAAGGAGCGGCGGGTATGCGGACGCTCTGGGTCAGTGATCTCCGCAAGCGCCATGAGATCGGCCCAGAGCCGATCCGGCTGGACGAATTCTGCGGCGTTCATGGCTGCTCCGGCTTCACGAAGCGCCCGTGCCCTGGCTTGGCCAGAACGGCGCCGTCCGCGAAAATGCGCTCTCCGCGAAGCCAGGTTTCGGAAATACGCCAGTCCAGTGTCCGCCCTTCATAAGGGCTCCAGTCCGCGAACGCGTGGCCGCTGGCCTTCGGGTCATAAACCCATTCCTCGTGACGGGCGATCGTGATGTCCGCGTCGCGTCCTGGGGCAAGTCCTCCTTTTCGTGAGGTCAGGCGGAACAGCCGGGCCGGATTTTCCGCCAGCAGACGTGCGGCATGTGTCCACGGCAGGTTGCGCCGTCCCAGCTCTGTCAGGAACAGGGGATAGACCACTTCAAGGGATGGTGCCCCCGAGGCATTTTTCAGCATGTTGGGATCGGATTTCCGGGCCAGACTCCACGAGACATGATCCGTGGAGACCACCGTTACGTTCCCGGCGGCCAGATGGTGCCACAGGCCTTCCACCTCCGCCCTTGGCCGGACAGGCGGATTGATCTTGGCGCGCCCGACCAGCCGGGCCACGTCATGTTCTTCGTCCAGTACCAGATAATGGATGCAGGCCTCAGCTGTCGTCTCGAAACCCTGCTGGCGGTAGGAGGCGCATAAGGCATAGCCCCGCGCAACGGAGCAGTGCACCACATGCGCCGCGCATCCGGTGCCCGCCGCCGTTTCATAGATCTGCGCCATTGCGAGCGTTTCGGTCAGTGGAGGACGGGAGAGCCCGTGCGCCCGCCAGTCCGTAATGCCGGCCTCAGTCACCTGCGCCAGCCGCGCCCGGACCATTTCATCGTCCTCGTTATGGACGCCCGCAATCAGCCCTGTCTCGCGCACGGCTTCAAAACAGCGCGCCAGAAGGTCAGCCGGTATTCGCGGAAAGCGCTTGGGATCGGTTCCAAACGTCGAAAATTTGAACCCGCAGGCTCCGGCTTCGGCCATCTCGCCAATATGATGCAGGCTGTCGCCGGGGGCGATCGTCCCCCACAGGGCGAAGTCCACGCGGGCCTGTTCTCCCGCTTCGGCGGCTTTCTGCTTCAGACGGTCCGCAGTGCAGACAAGGAAGCCCTCGTCATAGGGCATGTCGGCGATCGTCGTGATGCCCCCTGCGGCTGCGGCGCGGGTGGTCCAGAGAAAGTCTTCCTGTCCTTTTTGGGAACGCGAATGTACCTGTGCATCAATTCCGCCCGGCAGGATGAGGTT
The DNA here is from genome assembly GCA_937880175.1 of uncultured Gluconobacter sp. Taxonomy (GTDB): domain Bacteria; phylum Pseudomonadota; class Alphaproteobacteria; order Acetobacterales; family Acetobacteraceae; genus Gluconobacter. The sequence goes on along the minus strand of CALFLO010000004.1, from coordinate 42,770 downwards.
TGTGCCATGGTCATGCACCTCGCGCGCCGCAGGTGGCGTTCCCTGACCCAGGCGGCTGATCGTGGCGCCATCAATGGCAACCCAGCCATTTTCCAGAACAGCCGCAGGGGTCACGACCGTTCCCTTCAGCAATACGTCATGCATAGAGGCACTCCATCGGGTCAGACTGGGAAGAAGCGAATTCCGGGGCAGAGGGGATCGGGAAGTCTGCCAGAACAGTCGCGGTCGCCTGTACGACGTCTCCCACCGCGTGGCTGTCGTCGAGCCAGGGAACATCCTGCGACAGAGCCGCGATGATCGCGCCGGGCAGGCCTTCGGGCAGCGCACCCGAAAGCCGGACAGCCTGCCGCCCCGCCATGGCCTCCAGCGCCACAAGGGGCTCAAGAAGCGTGCATTGCAGCCTGAGCGCGCGGGCTATGGACGGCAGGTAGCTGGCTTCGTCCTCAAAGCCGTTGGCGACGGGAACCTGATAAAGCGAGGCCGGTGTGGACTCCCGCAGGATGGATGTCGCCAGATCGGCCGCGAGCTTGGTGGCCGCGCCAAATGCGACCTGGCGCCCCGGTTCGAAGGTCAGGTTGCGTGAAAGACCAGACAGGTCATTGCGGCACAGTGCCAGAATGCGCCCCAGAACGCCCCGGACGTAATGGCACAGGGCCAGCACGAAGGCCTGCGCGTCCAGCGCCAGAGACAGCGGAAGCGAGGCTCCCGATGTCAGGGCCCGTCCGTCCAGCAGGATCGGATTGTCGTCGCAATGGCTGAAACTATAGGCGAGGGAGGCCTCCACCCGCTCCAGAGCCGTCAGAAACGCGCCACCGATCTGCGGCATGCAACGGAAACTCAGCGGGTCCTGAAGGTTGCGGCGCGGGGTCCAGCCACCGTCCCCGCTGACGCGTTCGAGGAAACGGGCGACCCGTTGTTCCGTCGGCATTCCTGTGCGCCGGGCGGCTTCCCAGGGGATCCGGAACGCTCCGAACCCGGCGCAGGACACGGTATAGACCCCGAGCCAGAGCGGCAGCCGCGCCCGGACCTCCGCTACGATCAGTGCAACGCCCGCCACGCCGAGGGCATTGCTGGACAGTACGGTCATCATGTCCTTGGGGCCGGGAACGAAAGCTGCGATGTCCGACCGTGCGAGGAGGGAGGCCGCTGGCCCGCGCGTTCCGTCAGGGCCGAAAGCCTCGCCTTCGCCCATCAGGACGGCGCCGACATGCCCCATCAGCCCCACATCCGCGCAGCCGATGGATCCGTATTCCGGGACGACCGGCGTGATGCCCGTGTTGAGCAGCCGCCCCAGCGCCCGTGCCAGATCCGGCCCCGCGCCGGTATGACCGCTCAGAATACCGTTCAGCCGGATGGCCATGGCGGCCCGGACAGTGCGGACAGGCAGAGGTGCGCCCATGCCAAGCTGGTGCGAGCGCATGAGACGCAGCGTGTGATGCGGCCGGTCTTCGGGCGTTACAACGGCGTCCTTGAAAGCGCCGACCATGCTGGTCGTCCCGTAGATGCCATCGCCACGCGCCAGCGCGTCACCCAGCGCGCTCTGGCCCGCACGAACCTGTTGCAGACCGGACTCCGAAAGTCTGACCTGTCTGCCATCCGCAATGCTGACCAGATCGGCGAGCGGCAGGGTTCTGCCCGTCAGTGTGATGTCGTTCACAACCGCTCTCCCTTGCGTGATCCTGCACTGACTGTCCCATCATCCGGGGAGTCAGGCGTTATGCTTTCTGTTGCATGTCCCATAGCTTTATCCAGCTGGAAGCGGTGTCCGCTCTGGCGCCAGAAGGGCGCGCAGAGGGCCAGTCCGGCGGGAACCGCCGCGAGCAGGACATAGAGTGCAGGGGAGGGCACCCCATGCCAGTGCGGGCCCAGCAATGTCAGGACCATGGGGGCAAAGCCGCCGAATATTGCTGCGGCGGCGTTGTAGGGGGCTGCGATCCCGGTTGCGCGTACGGCAGGGGGAAACAGGCTGGCGAGCCCGGCCGGGGCAGCGCCCGCAAACAGTCCGACAGTTCCGAACAGGACAATCATGACCAGAGTGATGACGAGCTGCTGGCTGAAGGCTCCAGCCAGCAGCAGGAGCGGCGTCGGGACGAGGATCAGGACCAGCATCCCGCAGGTCATGACAGGACGTGGGCCATATCTGTCAGCCAGGTGTCCGGATAGCAGGGAGGCAATCACCAGCGCGACATTCGCCGCCAGATAGGCGGCGTAGCTGGCATGGGACGAGACGTTAAAAGCCGTCTGCATATAGAGCGGCAGCGCGATCACCAGAGCATAGGGCGCGGCGGTCCACAGGACGGAAAGTCCGAATGCAATGCCCAATGACGGCTGGTACTGTGTCAGCAGGGTTTTCAGGACCGGTGTCCCGGACTGGGCCGGGATGATCGCGCTCCCGGCAAAAGCGGGTGCGCGTCGCAGGATCAGTCCCATGGGAACGATCAGAAGCCCCAGCACGAAGGGCAGGCGCCATCCCCAGGCGGTCATCTGGGCCTGATCGAGGCACATTGTTGCGAGGGTGGCGACGGTGGCGCCGAGCATGTTGGACAGGCCCATCGTCGCCTGAAGGAACGAGGCTGTCATATTCCGGCTGCCTTTTGACGCCTGTTCCGTCAAAAGGGCCGCTGCACCACCAATCTCGCCTCCTGCCGACAGTCCCTGAAGCACACGCGCCACACAGATGATGACGATCGACAGCCGTCCCCCTGTTTCATAGGGCGGGTCGCAGACGATCATGAGCGTCCCGGCCCCCATCAGCAGGCAGGTGGCCGTGAGGGCTGCCCCCCGGCCGTTCCGGTCTGCGAAGCGCCCGATCAGGATGGCGCCCAGAGGCCGGACGACAGCCCCGAGCCCGAAGACCAGCAGGCTTTGCGCAAGCTGGGAAAAACCGTCGGAACTGTGGAAGATCGACGCGGCGATATAGCGCGCGAACAGCGCATAGACCGCGAAATCATACCATTCCAGAAGATTGCCCACGCAGGCTGCCGCAACCAGCCGCCTGCGTGAGGACGTCATCCTGTTCTCAGAAATGGGCACTGACGGTTCCGAAGAACTGACGCGGCGCACCCATCAGGAAGTAGTTGTATCCGGTATCGACGAAATTGTTGCCAAGCTCGTTGGTCGTGGAAACATAGGTCTTGTTGGCAAGATTGTAGATGTTCAGGCTCGCCGTCAGGCCCTTGAGAACGCTGACATTGCCGAAATTGTAGCGCGCTCCGAAATTGGCGAGGAAGTACCCCGGAACGTGCAGGTCGTTCGTATAGGTCAGCTGTCGGCTGGACAGGTAAGAGCCATCGACATGCACCTCGAAGCCGCCGATGCGATAGGTGATGTTTCCCTTGTACATGAACTGCGGATAATTCGGCACGAGCTTGCCGCGCGTTGCCTGAACGCCGGATGCGGTCGTGACATCCTGATCATAGGTGGAATGGGCATAGGAGAACGAGTTGTAGATCGACAGCCCGTCGAGAGGCCGGATCGTGACGCTTGCTTCCGCACCGTTGGTGGTCACGCCACCCACGTTCTGGACCGCAGTAATCGGGTTGATGCCCGACTGGCTGTTGATCAGCTGAAGACGGTTGGAGAAGTTGATCCGGTACAGGGAGGCCAGGGCGCTGAGGAACGGCGTCGTGTAGCGGTATCCTCCTTCATAGACCCAGTCGGTTTCGGGGCGCAGCGTATTCTTTGTGCTCTGGAACGCCGTCTGCGACGACGTCCAGGGCGTGGCGGAGACATTGGTGCCGTATCCGTCTTCCGGGAAGGAGCGCATGTTGTGCGAGACGTCGAAGAACAGTTCATGATGCGGCAGGAAGCGCCAGTTGGCTGAAACCTGGGGCAGGAACGCATTGGAGGCTTCAAGCCGCCCCTGTGCGATCTGCGTGCCGTTGATGGCGAGGCTCTGCGTTGGGACGCTGTTTCCGGCATTGACGATCATGGACTTGAAGCCCGCATTGACCGTCAGGTTTTTCGTGATCCGGTAAGTGTCCTGAAGATGGAATACGAACGTGTTGGTCGAGAAGGCTTCCTGCCAGGGTTGCGCGAAGACCTTGCTGGTCGGGAAGCCTGTCGTGGGGTTGCCAAGAGTGCCCTGTCCCAGAACCGGGGCTTCGGTGAAATAACGGCTCTCATTGAAATTGCCGTATTCGTACCAGACACCGGCGTTGATCGTGTGGCGTGCGATTTTGTAGGTCAGCGCGGTCTGGAACCCGCCTCGTGCGATTTCCGGCGTCTGGATGCGCTGTGAGAGCGGCGCGCCATTCGGGGAGGGCATGTAAGGTGTGGTCCAGGTACTGTAGCCGGTATCGGCATGCCCATAGAGCGTGCTCTTCCAGTTCAGCCGGTCTGTGAAGTTCTCGTCCAGCGTCAGGCCGCCCAGATAATCGACGCGGTTGGCCGTGCCGGCATAATAGGCTGCATCATACGGATCGTTGGTTTTCTGAAGCGCCGGGCGGTAGATGCCCTGCGCCGCCTGATAGGCCGCCGTGTAGTCCGGATAGTAATTCGCAAGGTTCGGACCGACCGTATGCAGGTAGTTCGTGGTCATGTCCTGGTAATCGAACTGCTGTGTCGAGCTCCAGTCGAAGAAAGCCTTGATGGATGATCCCCGGGCCAGAGGCTGGACGATTTTGGCATTCACCTGATCGGAATGGTCATAGCCGCCGCCCTTCCACAGATTCATGTTCGTGCGGGCATAGGCTACATAAAAGCGCGTTCCGGACGCGTTGAGGTCCCCGCTGTCCAGCCGCACATAGGTGCGCATCGTCGAATTGCTGCCAAAAGTCTGGCTGACCGTGCCGCCGCGCTTGTGATCGGGATCGAGGGAATGGATCTGAATCGCGCCACCCAGATTGCTGGTGGAGGCGACGTCAATCGCGCCCGCACCCTGTGAGACGTCCACGCCTCCGACGTCATCGGAGATGATCGAGCGTGTCACGCTCAGGCCATTGTAATTGTTGAACTGCTGGTCGCCGAGCGGAATGTCGTCAAGCGTGAAGCCAAGCTGAGACTGGCTGAAACCGCGCATGAAGATCTGGCTGGAATATTCATACGCCCCGAACGGGTCGGCGGACTGGTAGACGACGCCGGGAAGCTGGCTCAGGACCTTGAGCGGCGAGGTTCCCGGTGCGCTCTGTTGCATCATGCTGTGGGTGATGCTGGTCATCTGGCGCGTGGAGCCATGACCGAAGACGGTAATTGCCTCGTCCCGCCCGAGAATGCGGGGTTCTTTTTTCGCCGGGGCTTTCCGGAGGGCTGCCGGAGCAGTGGCAGGGTGAGAGGTCCGGGATGGCGTCTGTGTCGCCTTGCCGGGTGCGTCCGCGGCGCGGGCCGGGTCGGGAACAAGCCCCAGAAAAAGTGCGGGAACCATTGCCACGCCACTGAGGACGGTCGAAAGCGTGAGAGCCTGTCGCGTGATCATTTGATAGTACCTTGGTTTGCCGGATCCGGCAGGGAGAAAGGGGAAACGGGGAATGGCGCGTGCGCGTCCGATGCATCCGTTTCACGAAGTCCAAACTGGTAGATGGCGGCGCAGGTCAGCCCTACGCCGCAGGCAACGAGCATCGACGGTGCGAAGGATCCGAAGTGATCCACCATGATGCCGGTCATGACAGGGGCCAGCGCGCCACCAAGCGAGCCACCCGTGTTCTGGATCGCCTCAAGCGTCGCAACGCGATGCTCTGCGGCAATAACGGTTCCGAGCGTCCATCCCGCGCTCATGGCGATCCCTCCCGCGAAGAGGGCGGTGGCCATGAAGACCATCGAGACACTCAGCCCGGTATCGAGTGCGGTCAGCCCGGTCATGACGGCGGCCACCACCATCGAGACCACGAGGGGGCGGCGGCAGGCGTCCAGCCGCCCCATGCCCCGCGCCATCAGACGATCCGAAAGCACTCCGCCCGTCAGATTGCCGGCAAAGCCGCAGATCTGGGGGAGTGCCGAGAGCAGCCCGGCCTGTGCGGCCGTGAGATGATAGGCGGACTGGAGCCATGCGGGCAGCCAGGTCGCATAGAGCCAGGTCAGGTAAATGATCCCTGCAAAGCCTGCGGTGACGACCCAGCTTGAGCGCTGGCGCAGAAGATATCCCAGATCGTCGCGCAGGACGGCGGCGGGACGGGCAGGGGAGGGTGCAGGGCCTGCGGGGTCCCGGTAATAGAGCACCCAGACCAGCCCGAGCAGCAGGCTGAGCACGCCGATGCTGACCGACATGCCGCGCCATCCCTGAAACGCCATGATCGCCAGCAGCAAAGGCGGGGCCAGAGCGGGGCCAAGTGCCGCCGAACCATTGAAAAGCCCGATGACAGTGCCCCGCTCAGCTGGTTGGAACCAGCGGACGAGAACGCGTGTTCCAACAAGGAAAAGCGGGGATTCCCCCATCCCGAGCAGGATCCGGCATATGAACAGCCCCGCGACGCCCTGCATGAGGCCGAAGCCGATCTGGGCGCAGGACCACAGGCACAGTCCAGCGCCGAGCAGCATTCTCCCGCCCAGACGGTCAGCCAGCAGTCCAGCGGGAATCTGGCTGACCAGATAGGCCCAGGCGAAAACCGACAGCAGCCAGCCCATTCCGGTATAGGACATGTGCATGCTGGACATGATGGCGGTGTTGCCGATGGAGAGGGCTGCACGGTCAATGTAACTGATGCAGCCTGCCATCACGAGCAGGGAAACACTGACCCGTCGTCGCCAGCCGGGAATGGCCGCAATGACTGTCACGCTGCGGATTTCCGCGGGCGACCTGTCTCCAGTCCCGAACGGCGTCTGTTTTCCAGAAGGCAGGATTTCAACCGTTCGATGCTGGCAGGATTGGAGTGGGTCTTCTTCCAGATCAGGCGTGTTGTCATGCGATAACGCGCGGGAAGGGGCAGGGAGTCCACGTCCTGCTGACGGAAGGAACCGGTAGGCAGGATGGCGCAGCAGGTTCCATCGATGACGAGCCGCAGCATAAGGGAAATCGACTGCGTTTCGAAAAGGGATGCAGGCACGGTCCCGGAGTGTTGCAGGAACTGGTCGGTCAGGCGTCGCAACCCTGTGCCGAAGGCAGGGATGGCCAGAGTCTCCGCTTCGATCAGGGTCGTGAGCGTGGCGCCGGCGGGCGCGCGGTCCCGGCTGAAAACGAGATGCAGCCCGGATGTGTCCAGATCCATGTGATCAAGATTTGGTGGAATATCCAGAAGGTCTGTCAGGCCCGCATCATAGACATCCCCCAGAAGCCCCTCGACCATTGTCGGCGCGGCCAGCGTGGAGATTGTCAGGGTGGGCTGGTAGCGGCGTTCACGCCACAGACGAACCAGCCTGGCCAGTGTCAGGGTGAGAGAGCTGTCACTGCTCGACGGCATCATGGAAGCGAGCCGCAGCGTCCGGAACTGGCGGAAATAGCTGAAATTCTCGTCTCGCATGATGCTGCGATAGGTCTGGTCCGCGTGCTGGCAGCCCTCGATCAGCAGCCGGGCGGAAGGGACAGGGCGGACGCCGAAGGGCGAGCGGATCAGCAGTTCGTGGTTCAGAAGCGTTTCCAGTTTCCGGATCTGCCGGGAAAGGGTGGGCTGGGAAATGGACAGTTTGCGGGCCGCTTTCGCGACGCTGCCCAGTTCGCAGACGGTCAGGAAATATCCGATCATGCGCAGTGTCAGGCCGGAGTGCAGGAGAGCCCGGAGTTCAGAAAGTGCTAACGTCCCTGTCGGTTTGGAAGACATCTTTTCTGCGACCGAGACGAATTCCACGCCCCAGCGTAAAAGCGCTGTGGCCGATTGATACAGGCTCTGACCGCACGCTGTGGGGATTGCATCAGGGTGTCGTCGTTTGGGTGTACGCAGGAGAAGGGGAGATTCCATGGATTGCTCAAGCGTCAGGACAGCGTGATTGATCGTGGAAGTGCTGACCCCCAGAGCTTCTGCCGCCTGTGCCGGAGAGCCGGTATCGATCAGAGCTACAAAATATGTAAGCGCTGTAAGTTCCATGGACGACCGGTCTCGCAAAAGCATGACCGTATAAAACTATTATATTTAGTTTTATACGGGAATTAACTAACGAAATTGTATGAGAACACTGTCGTCACGGCACTGCAATAAAAAAGTGCCAGGATGCATAGCTCGTGCAGAACAAAGCATACCCAGTCAGATCGTAGCCCTGAGAGCCATTTCAGGAGCGTGGCATGGGTTTTACCAGCAGGGCTGACGGCCGGAACAGGATGGCGGCCTCCGCCAGCCTGTTCTTCGGATGTAACGCGGTGTTGACGCCTTGCAGGCTCTCAATGTGTTTCGTCGAGAGCTTTGGGCCTTCTGAGAACAATGCTCAGGCGATGTACAAGGCCGTCATCCTGCATGCAGATCGGTTTTGTCAGCGCCACGGACTCACCGTCGGTCAGGAGGAACATATCGCCCTGACAGACATGGTCGGGGTTTTCAATCTGGACGTGATATTCAGACGTCCTCCAGCGCAGCCGGACCTCGTATGAGGGCCATGCGGCGGGAATATGTGGGTTCATGGACAACCGGTCTTCTTCCACCTGCACGCCCAGCAACGTCTCCACCCCGATACGCTGCATCCATCCCGCCGACCCCGTGTACCAGGACCACCCCCCGCGCCCGACATGCGGGTTTGAGGAATAAACATCCGCAACGACAGCATAGGGTTCGACCTTATAGCGGTCTGCTGCGTCCTGATCCCGGGAATGGTGGACCGGATTGAGGGTCGCGAACATGTCATGCGCCGCATCGCCTTCGCCAAGAAGCGCCGTGGCCATGACCGTCCAGAGGGCCGCGTGCGTGTACTGGCCGCCATTTTCCCGAATACCGGGCGGGTAGCCCCGGATATAACCCGGATCGGGCTCGGAAACATTGAACGGGGGGGTCAGGACCATGATGATCTCCTGCTTCAGATCAACAAGCTGCTCCTGAACGGACTGCATGGCCTGCCGTGCGCGGGCAGGAGATCCCGCCGCTGAAATCACGGCCCATGACTGGGCAATGGCATCGATGCGCCCTTCACTGTTGGCGTGACTGCCCAGCGGGCTGCCGTCATCGAAATAGGCACGCCGGTACCACGCACCGTCCCATGCGGCTTCGAGCGCAGTTTCAAGCTCTTTCATGACGCGGGTCCATTTCTCGACATGCGCAGTGTCCTGCCGTGCGCGGGCGAGGGGAAGGAACGCCGACAGCGCCGCATGCGTGAACCATCCCAGCCAGACACTTTCCCCACGTCCAGCCTCGCCAACCCGGTTCATGCCGTCGTTCCAGTCGCCGGTGCCCATCAGCGGGAGGCCGTGTGCGCCCCTTTGCAGGCTGTGATCGAGCGCAAGAATGCAGTGCGTATAAAGAGAGGCTGTTCTGTCCGTGATCTCTGGCTGGAGGAAGCGCTCATGCTCCCCTTCTGCCAGAACGGGGGCGTCGAGGAAGGGGATTTCCTCGTCCAGAACCGCCGCGTCTCCACTGACACGGACATACTGCGCGACGGTGTAGGCGAGCCACGCACAGTCATCGGAAATCCTTGTCCGAACGCCGTTCCCCTTCTGGGGAAGCCACCAGTGTTGCACGTCTCCTTCAGGAAACTGCCGGGATGCCGCCCGCAGCAGATGCTCCCGGACAAGCTGCGGCGCCGCCAGAACAAGAGACATTCCGTCCTGAAGCTGATCCCGAAATCCGTAAGCGCCACTGGCCTGATAAAAACCGGCCCGCGCCCAGATGCGGCTCGACAGGGACTGATACAGCAGCCACCCGTTGAGCATGATGTCCATCGCACGGTCCGGTGTGTGGACCTGCACGGCTTTCGTGATCGTCTCCCATCGGCGATGGACGTCTTCCAGAACGGCATCCAGATTGACTGCTCTGTACTGCCGGACAAGCTGCCGGGCGTGCTCGGTATTCCGCCCCTGACCCAGCAGGAAGAGAAGTTCGGTGCTTTCGCCGGGTTCGAGTGTCACGACAGTCTGCAACGCGGCGCAGGGATCGACCCCGGCCCCGATAACACCCTCAAGCGGGCCGCCACGGATAAGGGCTCTGGGCGTGGAAAGACTGCCATTGCGCCCAAGGAATGTACGCCTGTCATCCGTGATCGAGGTCTGATGACCGGCCAGATCCGCAAAGGCGACCTGTTCCGCGAACGTTTCGCCCCATCTGTTCCTGACGAACAGGGCACCGGACTCGGAATCCTGCTCTGTGAAGACATAGGGGGCCGTCGCATTGCGGGACTGCCCGAGCACCCATTCGGTATAGGTCGTAACCCGCAGGGTACGGGGACGCGATGATGTGTTGGTCAGCTTCAGTCTGGAAATCTTGACCGGATCTTCAAGCGGCACATATTGCAGCAGGGTCGTGGCAATCCCGTTGGTGCTGCGCTCAAACCTGCTGTACCCGCGCCCGTGTCTGCACACATATACGGCGTTCTCGTCGGGACATACGGCAGCCAGCGGAGACCAGAACTGCCGGCTCTCCTCATCGGACAGGTAAAAGGCCTCGCCGGTCGGGTTGATGACCGGATCATTGGACCAGGAGGTGAGCTGGTTTTCCTTGCTGTTTTCCGCCCATGTATAGCCGCTGCCCTCTGCCGAGACCTGAAAGCCGAAACGGGGGCTGGAGACAACATTGATCCAAGGCGCCGGAGTGCGGGTTCTCCCGCGGAGGATGACCGCATATTCCTGCCCGTCAGACGTAAAGCCGCCATACCCGTTGGTCAGTTCGAGTTCGGGCAATGTGGGAGCTTCCTGCGGCCCACGATAGGGTCTGCAAGGACGCATGACAGCCTGAACGGTTTTTGCGCGCTGCGTCATTTCGAGATGGGTGATCTGATGTTGCAGGTTGCCCCCCTTGCCCGTCAGAACGACAGCAGCCACGGAGAACAGAAGGTCCCTGACCGCTTCTGACATAAGCGTTCCGCGCAGCAGACGTACGGTTCCCGCCTGTCCGGAGGAGCGGGCAAGGGCTTCGAGCGCATGCTGCAGATCCTGCGCATAGGACGCCGAATGGTCATTGAGGATGACGAGATCGAACGCCAGCCCCTTGTAGTTCAGATAGTCATGCGCGGTGAGGACGCTGCGGGCGAGATCAAAATCCTCGCTGTCCGAAATGACCAGCAGCAGGATCGGCAGATCGCCGGAAATCCCTTGTCCCCACAGATCCGCCTGTTTGCCGGCCCCGCGTTTTATCCGCACCGCCGATGCGCGCAGGGAGGGTCCAGGAAACAGGAGATACGCGGCGAGCTGCTGGAACAGGTCGGCCTGAACGGGCTGGATGTCGAGATGCCGCAAATGAACCTGCGCATGCGTCCAGGCAAGCGTGAGGGCACGGTCAAGATCGGCGTCACTCTGATGACGCTCGATGCTCTGCATGAGAGCCTCACGCGTGGAGGCCACGATCGTCCAGAAGGACACATGACGCGTGGACCGTGCAGGAAGTGTGAGCGTGCACCGTGCGGAGAAAATCGGGTCCAGAACGGTCCCGGTCGAGCCGGAAAGTGGCCCGGTTTCAGAAAGAGCGATGGGCTCCCGCAAATCCCGACCCCGGCCGATAAACCGGGCACGATCGGTCTCGATGGAAAGATTGCTGCCACCGACCACCAGATGCGCGGCCCAGATTTCCGGGTCGGACGGATTTCTTTTGCGGCGCGTAGCAATAATGGCTTTCGAGCCAGGAAGATATTCCGTCTGGACGAACATCTTGGCGAATGCCGGATGGCTGATATCCATGCCCGGCGGGCATAATGCCAGCTCCACATACGACGTTACATGCACCTCGGCCGTTGCCGTACCGGAGTTCCGGACTGAAATGCGCCGAAGCTCCGCGTCGTCTTCGGCTGAGACCAGAACCTCCATCGTCGTCGTCAGTCTGTTGTCCTGACGCGTATAGGTCGCGCGGTCTTCGCGGAACTCCACATCGTAGCTTTCAGCTTCGACGCCGGAAGGCTGCAACCCTGCGGTCCAGAAGTGACGGCTCCCGGTTGTCTGGAGGTAAATGTAGCTTCCGTAGTGATCGCGTGTGGAATCCGGCCGCCATCTCGTGACGGCCTGCTCCCCCCATTTGCTGTATCCGGAGGCGGCGGCGGTCAGCATCACGCTGTAGCGTCCGTTTGACAGCAGATGCGTCACAGGAGTGTCCGTATCGGCGCGGCGCAGATGACGGCCGCCGGATTGCAGCTGTACGGTCAGCGCAGGAGGAGCGAATTCCTCCTCCTTGAGTGGTGTCGTGATGGCACCGCCTGTGGGCGCGCGTTCCTGCAGAAGCAGCTCTGTGGCCCCGATGATGGGTTCCGCATGGAAGCGGGACCGCATGAGCCCCTTCAGGACCGTATCGGCGATTGCAAGAATGGACATACCCTGATGATGGGCCATGTAGGAGTGTATGATCGCGACGTTCTGGTTCGGTTGCAGCCGGGCTTTCGTGTAGTCCAGCGCCTCATAAAATCCGTAAGTGCCCTGAGCACCGGCGGTTTGCAGGGTTCTGAAGTTCTCCGTGGCCAGATGTGCGTCAACCATGGTGGCCAGTGCCGTGGCGTAAGGCGCAATGACGAGGTTCTGCGCCAGCCCCCGTTTCATCCCAAGGCCGGGAACGCCAAAATCGGAATACTGGTAATTATAGTCCAGATCCCGCGCATTATAGGCGGATTCCGAAATCCCCCACGGCACGCCGCAGAACTGCCCGTATTCGATCTGTCGCCGGACGATCTGACGGCTCGTCTCTTCCAGAAGACTGTCGAAGGGCGCGGCCATGATCAGGGACGGCATGAGATACTCGAACATGGACCCCGACCATGAGACCAGAGCCTCCCCATGCGCGACGGTGGCAAGCGGCCGCCCCAGACGGAACCACTCCCATGCCGGAATATCGCCCTTCGCAATGGCAAAGAAGACGGCGAGCCGGGCTTCCGACGCCAGAAGGTCGTAGCAGTTCTCATCCAGAGTGCCGTCATTCACGACATAGCCGATGGAAAGCAGCTTGCGATCGGAATTGCGGAGAAAGCCGAACTCCATCTCCAGCGCCATGCTTCTCGCACTCTGGGCAATCCTGCGGAGTTCGTCATGTAGCAGGGGGCTGCTTTCCAGATCCCTGCGTTCACTCTGGATGCAGTCCTGCGCCGCATGCAGCCAGAACAGAAGATCCTCGGCGCCTGTGGCAGAGGGGTCGTTTCCTGCACGCCCTGCCGCAGTTCGCCTTTGCAGGAGATGCGCCAGTTCTTCTGCCTGACTGACCAGCATCTGCACCCGATAGGCGAGCGTGATCTGGCTCGCATGGCCGTCCTGCATATCCTGAAGGACAGTCTCGATGAGCTGCGCGAGTTCCGATCCCGACGCGGCCTGTTCGAGTGCGAGATTGAGCGCATCCCGGACGCCCTCCCGCCAGGTGTCGGATTTTCGTCCCTTCTGGATCCATTCTTCGCAGGCACAGGCCAGCGTGATCAGATGGCCGGCCAGATTGCCGCTATCGACCGTGGAAACATAAATGGGCGGAAGCGGGGAAAGATCCGTCGTGCTGTACCAGTTATAGAAATGCCCTCTGAACCGCGGAAGCTGCGACATGGTCCCGAGTGTGGCGCTCAGACGGGAGGTGGCATCCGCCATGCCGATCCAGCCGAAGTCACAGGCTGCGACGACGGACAGAAGGTAAAGCCCCATATTGGTGGGGGATGTCCGGTGCGCGACAAGGGGGGCAGGCGTTTCCTGAAAATTGTCTGGTGGAAGCATGTGATCGGCGGCGGAGACGAACGTTTCGAAAAACCGCCATGTCCGCCGGGCCTGCATGCGCATGAACACGGTTTCGGCCTCGGTCGCCTCCAGCCTGCGGGCGGAGGCCTGATACTGGCTGGCCTTCCAGGCAATCGCCGGTGACAGGCACCAGGCCAGGGCAAAGGGTAGAATCACGATCCAGACCCAAGGTGCCGATACGAGCATGACGCCCACGGCCAGCAGGCCGATCAGGACGGCTCCACTCATCTGGCGGAAATAGCCCCGGACCTGCTCGCGCGGCGCTTCTGCTGCCTGAGCCGCCGTAACCCATTGCAGAAGATGTTTGCGTGTCACGAAAACACGCGCCAGTGTCCGGCTGATCGCATCGCCCGCAAGGCAGGCCTGATCGGCCAGAAACGCGAAGCACAGCGCCGTCGTCAGGGCCGTGCGCTGGAGATCGACTGTCAGAAGGGAAAAATAGCTGCGGAATGTTTCGCCCCGTCTGCGGCGGATGATATCCATCAGAAGCGGCAGGGCGGCCGGAATGACGAGGGTCGAGACAATGCACAGGCTCCACACCAGCGCATTGTGAAATTCGAGGAACCAGCCTGCGAAGAGAGCCCCGACGGCCATGGGGGCTGAAAGACTGCGGCGCAGATTGTCCAGCATCTTCCAGCGCGCAATGCCCGTGAGCGGATTTGTCTTGATCCGGATGGTCGGAAAACGGCCCATCCACGAGAAAATCCACGGAAGAAGCTGCCAGTCCCCGCGCACCCAGCGGTTGAGCCGCGCAACCGAGACCAGATAATCGGTTGGATATTCTTCAATGACCTCGATGTCCGTCACCAGACCCGCGCGGGCAAAAACTCCCTCGAAAAGGTCATGGCTGAGAAGCGTTCCATCCGGAACCCGCCCCGCAAGGGCGGCTTCGAACGTATCGATTTCGTAAATGCCTTTTCCGGCAAAAGATCCTTCGGCAAACATGTCCTGATACAGGTCCGATACGGCGGCCGTATAAGGTTCTATGCCGTTGGGGCTTGAAAAAACCCTCTGGAACAGAGTGCTCTGCCGCGCTTCGGGCAGGGACGGCGTGACACGTGGCTGGAGGACCGCATAGCCCTCCATGACGCGGCCGGTTTGCGGATCAAAACGTGCATTATTGAGCGGATGGGCGATCTTCCCGACCAGCCGTCTGACAACCTCATGGGGCAGGCGTGTATCGGAATCCACGGTCACGACATAGCGGACATTCTGCGGAATATTCTGCCCGGACAGGCTGAAAAAACTGGTATCCGTTGCACCGCGAAGAAGACGGTTCAACTCATGCAGCTTGCCGCGTTTGCGCTCCCAACCGATCCATTTCTCCTCGCTCACGCTCCACTGTCGCCTGCGATGAAGGAGCAGGAACCGCGTGCCCGCAGGCCCCGCGCCATAAGTCTGGTTCAGACGGGCAACATCCCGTTTGGCAATTTCCAGAAGGTCCTGATCGCCCTTCCGGTTTTCCGTGGAAGAGTCCGTCCAGTCCGTCAGAAGCGCGAAATAGATCTCACCATCACGGCTTGAGAGGTAATGCTTTTCAAGACGGTTCACCATTTCCAGAATGGACGAGCGTTTCGTCAGCAGGGTCGGGACAACGACCATGGTCCGGAAATGATCTGGAACGCCTTCCTTCAGTTCGAGTGCCGGAAGCTCCGACACCCGGATGGCCCACATCAGGAAACGGTTCACAGCCGCTACGACGGCATCCGTGGCGGGAATAAATCCCAGAACAATCAGCGCGAAAGCCGCGCGGCCCGACAGGGTCCCGTTCATGATGGACAGGAAAGCCGAGAGCAGAAGGAGTGTCAGTAACGTGACGCCCAGGCTGTATCCCGTTATGCCGAGCCTGCGGCAGATCTGCCCGACCTGTACCCGCATCGGGGCACGGAACTTCAGTTCCGTTTCAAGCCAGAGGCGCCCTTCCGCCAGCAGGTAATAGCCGGGATCGGCACGACGGGGATCAGGGTCCGTTTCATCGCCAGCCATTGCAGCCAGAGACGTTACCTTCGTCGCAATTTCACATTCCGTGTAGCGCGAGCCTTTTGCCAAGGCCTCGACCGCCTTGCTGTAAAGGTTGCGTGTTGCGGGATCCATGTCCGAAAAACCGGCATGGCCGTAAAAGATCCGGCTTACCGCGCTCATCTGTTCAACAATGCTGTTCCAGTCCAGCGTTGTGATCAGACGCATACTTGTGATGATATTTCTGATGGTGGCGTTCAGGGCGCTCTGTGCCTGAAGTTCTTCATGCACCACCTGCTCAAGGGGCGTTCCTTTTTCCTGTAATATCCCGTCCAGCCACAGAAATGCCGGGTCTTTCTGCGGATCGTGACCCTTCAGGCGATGCGCAAACTGCACAAGAAATGTCGGACCCAGTTCTTCCGAGTTTATTTTGGAAAGGACTTTGAGGATTTTTGTATTGCTGGGCTGGGCATCCAGAAACAGCGTATTGGCAAGCGCGTTGGCCTGCTTCTGTTCCTGAAGATTCTGGCAGATCCTGTCCGCCACGCGCCGGAGGTTCTCGATCAGGACGATCTTGATCTGGGTGGGAATGGCCCAGAGCTCCCGGATCAGAAGAGGTCTGCGGGCCTGATACGCGCTCAGGAACTGGCTGATTGTTCTGGGTTCAATATGGCTGTCCGTATGCGCCACGAGGGCCCAGGCAATTTCGAAAACCCGGGGCAGGCCGGAAAACGGCCCGGCGGAGAGTTCGGGAAGGTCTTTGTAATATCCGGCTGGAAGGTCGAATTTGATGGCCTGTATCTGGGCGTTCATCAGGTAGTAATTATCAATCAGCCAGCCCCCTGCCGGGGTAATCTGCTCTCCATTTTCGGAGGCCTGGGATAAAACGATATTCGCTTCCAGAAGAACCCTGGCATTGTCATTCAACCGCTCCGGCAGAGTGTTGTTCTGCGTGGCTGGAAGAATATTCTCATGAGCATCCGCAAGGCTTTGCGAATGCTGCACAAGTCGGTCTTCACTGAAGAGATCAGAGCGGATGATCTTTCCGGATTGAAGCCGAAACGAACCTCCGGAAAACGTTCTGAAAAACCTGGCCATTTCTGAAGTTCCTTGAGGAGGGAGGCATCCGATAATGATCGGTCATGATTTTAGGCAGGGCTTTCAAACAGACAATTTTACGTCAATTGTTGTCTGAAGCCAGTTTTTATAAATATAATAACCAAATACATGGTTTTTGTTGGTGGTTCTAAAGACCGTTAAAGATAAAACGTGTGATTGGCTGCCGAGTTACGGGGCCTGTTAAAATTTTTTAAGGAAATGGTTAATTTTCATTTAGGTTTTACCCCGCAGGTGGCTTGCCCGCTGCTGACCGCTCTGTTGAGGCAAGGCGCGTTTGCCGATCACGAGAAAGTGGATGGCTCGGCCTTCATGTCGAACGGCCGGTAGGGGCCTGTAAAACGGCGTGCGCTTTAGCCTTTCTCGGTACAATGCTGAAATCTGACATACGGTCGGATTTCAAGTGCTGGTATGCCCTGTTACTCTTGGTGTTTCGTAACGAAATATGTCATGCTGCTTCCAGTATCGGGGGGAGCACGAATGATCGAATTATTTCGGACTGTAGCGCGTCGCAGATCGCGCCTGGTCATCGATATCGCAGGTCTGGCTCTTGGTCTCGCGACCTTCCTGTCGCTGGCTTTGGTCGCGCGCTACGAACTTGGGTGGGACCGGGCGTATCCCCATCCTGCGTCGCTCTGGCGGCTCTCGTTTCAGGTCGACTGGGGGACAGGGACCCCGACGAATTTGCCCGGACTACCCCGTGAAATCGCCATTGCGATCAAACAGCGCCAACCCGATATCCTCATCACTGGCGACACACCATCCGCGATGATGGTTTCGACCCAGTTCGTGCCAGAGCGCTCGGGGACGAACGAGAGTATTCATGTCGTGGAGCCGGGGTTCCTCGACATGTTTGGACTCAAACTGCTGGCCGGAGATCCGGCGCTGGCGCTCACGACCCCCAGCGGAATTATCCTGTCACAGGAGATGGCGCGCCGTTATTTCCCGAATACCTCCCCCCTCGGCCACACAATCAACCTGAGCAGCCGCGATAAACACGAGACCCATATTGTTAGCGGCGTTCTGGCAAACCTGCCGAGAAACCTGAGCGTCCGTCCGGATTTCATTGTCGCCGCCAGACCGTTTACAGAGTTCGCAAAAATTTCGGATCAGGGGGTGAGCTTCAGCGAGACGGGATGGTTCCGAGCCGATACGCCCGCAGCGCGCGACCGCGTTCTGGCGGAGGCGCAGGCTGCTTTTCTGGCGAGCAATCTTTCACGCATCAATGATGGTTTCTTCGCCCATCGCACACGTTTCCGCGCCACGCCGATAACAGAGGTGCATTTTGGCGACAGTGGCGTTGCCCCGGACGGAGCAAGCCGCGGTGTCATGCTCAGTCTGCTCACCATAGGGCTGCTCGCACTGGTCGCGGCCGGGATCAACCACATCAATCTGGCTGTTGCGCAGGCTATGGGATATGCCCGCGAGATCGCGATCCGCAAGGCGCTGGGAGCCACACGACGTCGGCTGATCCTGCGTTATCTTGCACGCGGCGTCGGGATCGCAGTGGCTTCCGCCCTGCCGGGACTTGCGCTTACGGAGGCCGCCGTTCCGCTGATTGCCAGCGCGTCCGGCTGGCCGATTACGCTGGACCCTGCATGGTCACTGCCGCTTCTCGGGATTACGGTTCTGATCCTCGGGATTGGTGCCGGGCTTTATCCTGCCTTTGTCATGGCGTCCTTTCCTGTCGCGAAGACGCTGGCTTCGGTGAGAATGCCGGCTCAGGGGCGGCTTGGCGCGCGTCTGCGGACCGCTCTGGTCGGTGTGCAGTTTGCGTTTGCCGTCACGCTGGGCATCTGTGCGCTGGTCGTGTCTGCGGAAGGGCTGCATCTGCGCGATGCCGATCGTGGTTTGCAGGTGCAGGGGCTCGTATCCGTGACGAAACGCGGGGATGACATCACGGATGCGCATGAAGCCGCGATCCTTTCGTTTTTGCGCGCCATGCCCGGTGTCACCAGTGCGACCCTGTCGGATCAGGGCCTTGGAGAGGTGAGGGGGAGCAGATTTTTTTCTCGCGCCGGCGGGGAGACGGGGTCGCTCAATCTTGCAATCCAGGTGATCGACCCGTCTTTCCTTACGACGATGGGAGGCACCATGCTTGCAGGACGGCTGGGAGACCCTGCACGGACTGACGATTGCATTCCCGGTCAGGGCAGCGGCATGGCCCGTAATGTCGTCATCGACAGCGCGGCACTGCAACGACTGGGTTTTGCGGACCCTCAGGCCGCGATTGGCAAACGCCTTCCGTTCAAAACCGATCAGTACACGCCGCCCATGACCGTCATCGGCGTGATGCGGACCATGCGTTACGGATCGGGTCGTGATCCTGAACCCGGCACGATCTATTCCATGCGGAACAGCCATCTGACAGGTGCGGTTTTTGCCCTGCGTACGGCCCCGGGCGCTTTGCCGGATGTGCTGCGCCAGATCCGTGCCGCGTGGCCGGGTCTGGCTCCGGGTCTGACTTTTGCCGCGCGTCCTGCGACCGATCTCTTCGACGACGCCACCCGTCAGGATGTCGCGCGCGGAAAGCTGCTTGGTCTGGGGTCGGTGAGTTCCATTGCCATCGCCTGTCTGGGGCTCTTCGGGCTGGCGTCGCTGAATGTTGCAAGCCGGACGTACGAGATCGGTATTCGCAAGACGCTGGGGGCCTCGACCTCACGCATCGTCGGCTTGCTGCTTGGCCAGTTTCTGCGCCCGGTCCTGATCGCAAGTCTTGTTGCGTGGCCGCTTTCTTTCGTCCTGATGCGGGACTGGCTTGCGGGCTTTACCGATCGTATTGCTCTCTCCCCCGTTTATTTCCTCGTCGTCACCATAGCCGCCGCTGCCCTGTGCTGCGTGGTCGTGCTTGGACGCTCGGCGGGGCTTGTCCGTGTCTCGGCAGCGGAGGCGCTGCGGGCACAATAGTCATGCCGGGTGGCGCGGATTCCTTACCAGCCTGCCTTGTCTACGGCGGAAACCGGTGCCTGAAGGGGCTCCCAGCCCCGGGTCTGGGCGCGCTGGAGTTTTTTTGCGGCGTCGTAATGCGGCCCGTCGGGTAACAGGTCTCCGGCCTGAAGCCTGCCCATCGCGGCTAAAAGCACGGCTTCCGCCACGATGGTGTCGTGACGGCTGCCCGCGAGTTCCACCTGCGCCGCACGCAGGTTCTGATCGGCATAGAGCACGTCGGTCGTGCTGCGCAGGCCGTATCCGTATTCGATCTGATATCCCTTGAGGGACGTCTCGCCGGATCGGACTTCCGCCGTGCCGGCCCGGATGGCGTCCAGACCGTTTTCAACCGCATGCCAGTTGGTGGACACGTCCTGAAGTGCGGTGCGGCGGGCCTGTTCAATGCTTTCGCGTGCCTGTTCGTCCCTGTTGCGGGCCTGACGGATCTGGGAATTGTACAGATCCCCGTTATAGATCGGCTGGACGAGCTGAACGAGACCGGTCACTTCCTCGCCATACTGCCCCCCCCGGAAGGGCGACGCAGGTCCGATTGTTCCGAACGTACCCTGAACCTGGATCTGCGGTCCCCATTGCGAGCGTGCGGTATCGATATCCGCCGATGTCGCCTTCTTCGTTTCCTGCGTCTGGATGAGTTGTGGATTGAGCGCGAGCGCGGTTTTCAGCGCCTGATCCAGTGTCGCGGGCAGGCCGGGAAGGCTGGTGGGCATCGTCAGTTCGTCCGGATCGGCGCCGATGATCGCACGGAACTGCGCAACGGATGCCGCGAGTGTGGCCCGTGCCTGCGTGACGGCGACTTCCGCCGACCGACGGCGCGTTTCGGCCTGTTCGACATCGGTGCGCGTGACCTGCTCGGAAGGCTGGCCGCCAAGGTTGTAGCGTGAGGTCGTGAGCTGGACCTGCCGTGTCAGCATGTCCAGATCCGCACGACGGACGTTGAGAATGTCCCGGTCCCGCAGGACATTCATGTAGGCCGTGACGGCGCTGGTGAAGACCTGAGCCTCGACGAGCCTGAGTTGGTGTTGTTCCGCTCTGGAGCGCGCATCGGCCGCGCGGACCTGATTGGCGACATGACCGAAGGAATAAAGCGTCTGCCGGGCGGAGACATATCCTTCCGCGGAGTTCGACGTATAGGAGCCGAGCGCGAAGGCCCCGGTATAAGGGCCCTGCTGGTACGAGGCATCCAGATTGAGCTGGACGGTCGGCCGCCAGCCTGACCGTGCCTGGGCAGAGTTTTCCGTGACGGCGCGCTGGTTGGCCTGCTCGCCCCGAAGGATCGGATTGCTCCGATAGGCGAGGGAGAGTGCATCATGAAGCGTCAGGGCGTCCGCGCGAGCCGTGGAAACAGCGGAAAACACGACGGGGGCTGCGAGCGTCAGGGCGAGGAACAGGGGCGTACTGTGTTTCATGGTTGTGCAGGATCCGGAAGGGCAGCGGGGTGCAGGGATGCTCATGGAGAACCAAGGGCGATGGCAGGCGCGCTTCGGGCGCCACGGCGGATCTGGAGCAGCGTCGTGACCACGGCGAGCGCCAGCCCAAGCAGGGCGGTTAGGGCGAAATAAAGCGGAGAGAGGCTGATCCTCCGGTCGAACCCGGACAGCCAGTTGCGCATCACCCACCAGGCGATCGGCCAGGCAATGACATTCGCAATCAGAACGGGGCGCAGAAACTGCAGGACAAGCAGGCGCATCACCTGTTGCGCGGTGGCACCCAGCACTTTGCGCACGCCAATTTCAAACAGTCTGCGGCGCACATTGAACACGGCAATGCCGTACAGTCCGATGCAGGAAATGCAGAGGGTCACGAGAGACGCCATGACCATCAGCATTCCGCGTTGCTGTTCCGGGCGCGTATCGTCATCAATGGTCTCGCCGACACTGCGCAGGTTCAGTGCGCTTTCCGGATAGACCTGTTTCCAGACGGTGGCGATGGCCGCGCGGATGGCACTTTCCGGCGTGTGATCGTAGCGGACGGACAGTACGCCGTAGCTGATCGGGCCCGACACGGCGTAATACAGCGCCGGGGTGACACTCGCGCGGCTGTTCCTGAAACGCATGTCGGCGACAACACCGATGACTGTCTGAACATCCTTCTTGTTCAAGGTCAGCGACGCTCCGATGGCACTCGCGGCAGTCGGAAAACCAAGGGCGCGGACCGCGGATTCATTGAGGACGACATTATGCATGCCGAATGTCCAGGCCTGCCCCGTCAGGAAGCTGTCGAAGGGAGCAACCGGCATCGGGCGGCTGTCGTAATCATGCCCGGTATCGAACAGGCGGCCGGCCAGAAGGCGGGCCCCGAGGACGGACAGCGTGGAAGACTGCGTCCCGGTCACGGCCAACAGAGGAGATGTGCTTAGGCCCGGACGTGTCGTATCGAAGGTCATGCCCGCGCTGCCACCGCCCGGGGCGTCGTCCGAGATCGTGACACCGGTGACGCCGGGAATACCACGCACGAGATCGACCAGACGCTGCTGCCGCTGGCGCTCGGACGGAGTGTTGGGGAGGTCATCCATCAGGAGACCGGATTGATGAAACCCGCGGTCCATCGTCTGGAGTAGGTGCGTCTGACGCCAGATGACCAGCGTACAGATCGTCAGTGTCACGGCAAAAGAGAACTGCAGGACGGTCAGCCCTTCCCGCAGGCTGCTGCCGAGGCGCCCGCTTCCCGGCAGACGTGCCGAGGCGAGGACGGCGGCGGCCCGGAAGCGGGAGAGGATCCAGGACGGATAGGCTCCGGCACAGGATCCGCCGATGACGGCCGACGCCAGCAGCAGGGGGACGGCGAAGGCGAAATCGAGCCTGACAGGCCAGCCGCTCAGCGTGGCGATCCAGGGCAGGGTCAGTTCGGTGAGGACGAGGGCGAAAAGGCCCGCGATCAGAGCCAGTCCGATGGCTTCAGCCGTGAACGACAGCCCGAGCATCAGAACCGTGGCGCCCAGGACCTTGCGCATCGCGACTTCCCGCGCCCGGGTCGCGGCAAGGGCAGTGGACATCGTGACGAAATTGACCAGCCCCGCCCCGAGTGCGAGCAGGCCGACAACGCCGAGAATGACGGGAAGCCGCCTGTCCGCGCCGCCCCAGCCGATGGTCGCATCAAAGAAATGCAGGCTGGTGAGGGGGCGTGCCCGGACCCTGAATGTTCTGGCATCGTCGGACGCCAGCCCCGCCGCATGGCGTTGTACGATCCCTTCCAGGAGGGATGGCAGATGGGACGCTATGTCAGACGGGACGCGCACCCAGATTTCGGATGTGCTCATTTCCCACAGATCATAGGCATGCAGCGCCGGGACTGAAGAGGGCACGAGGAGGTCGAATTGCGGCGTGGTATTGGCGGGAAGATCCTTCAGGATGCCCGTGACGTGCAGCCGTTCGGTATGGCCTTTCTGTGTGAGGTCCAGCGTCTGTCCCAGAACGTCATGATCCCGTCCGAAGAAGCGTCTGGCCTGCGCGCGTGTCAGGACAACGCCGTCGGGAACGAGCGCCGTGCGGGCATTGCCTTCCGCGAGGGGGAGGGCGAAGACGTCGAACAGATGCGCGTCGGTACGGGCGATGAAAACGTCCCATGCGTTTGAGCGCGCACTTACCGTCGCCCCCGAAAAGCCGCGCATGACAGCCGTGGCCTTCCAGTCCGGATGTTCGGCGCGCAGGGCGTCGATCAGGCGGATGCTGGAGACCGAAGCTTCACGGGTGGCGAACGCATCCAGCCGGTAAATATCCGCGGCATCCGGGATCCAGCGGTCAAAGCCGAATTCGTAACGGACGATCAGGGCGAGCGTAAGGAACGTCGCCATGCCAAGTGCGATGCCCAGCACGTTCAGCGCCGTGAACAGGCGGCGCTGGACGATACCGCGCCAGAAAACGAGAGCGATGTGGGAGAGCATGATGTTTACTCCGCTCTGAGCGCACGGGCCGGTTCGGCACGCGCGAGACGCAGGGTCTGTCCGAAAACGGTGAGGGCGGCGATGGCGAGGGTCACGACGGCAACGACCGCGAAATCGTGCCAGGAAAGTGCGATGCGCTGATGAAAGCCGGAGAGCCAAACCCGCATGACGAGCCATGACGGGAGACCGGCGAGCGCACAGGCGACGAGGACCGGACGCAGGAAATCGCCCAGCATGAGCGTCAGAACGTGGTTTGTTGTGGCTCCGAGCGCCTTGCGGATTCCGACTTCATGGGTCCGTCGCAATGTGGTGAAGGATGCCAGCCCGTAGAGCCCGAGGCAGGCAATGGTGACGGCAATCCCCGAGGCCACCGAAAACAGCCAGCCCCGGCGCTGCTCTGCGATGTAGAACGTCGACATGCGTTCCTGAACCGTGCGGAAGCCGGAAGGATTGCCCGGAAAGACCTGATCCCAGGCGGATTTGAGGCGCGTTTTCATGATGTTTTCCGGCACACCGGAAAAACGGATGGAGACGTGCGGATAGTCCTGCGGGGTGGTCGAATAGAATGTGATCTGTGGTGACACCTCCTCGCGGGCGGAAATGAAACGCATGTTTTCGGTGACGCCGATAATGCGGAGCGTCACGTCTCCGCTTTTGACGGGAACACCAATCGCGCGTTCGGGCGTGGGGAAGCCCAGGCGGGACAGGGCGGTGCGGTTGAGGATGACGTTCCAGGTCTTCCCCGGTTGTTTGTAAAACGTGTCGTCTCCGGGACTGTCATCCTCGCCGTGGCTGCTGTCGAACCAGCGCCCTGCAAGAAGACGCGGGCGATATGTGGCCGCATAGTCGCCTGAGACCGTATCGCCGAGCACATGGATGTCCGCGCTATGTGTACCCACGGGCGTCACATTGAAGCGGTGACGGTTGTCGATGCTGGGCGTAAGTTCGGAGAGGGACGTCGAGACTACGCCGGGCGTGTGTCGCAGTACCTCAATGAGGGCGCGCTGGCTGCCTGCGTCATTCGTCATGACGTCGCTACTGATGAGGATACCATCTCGCGCAAACCCGAGATCCTCGGCCTGCATGAAACGGGCCTGCCGGTTCACGACGAGCGTGCAGATGGCGAACGTCACCGCGAAGGCGAACTGCATGATGACGAGACCATTGCGCAGGCGCACAGCACCCCGCCCGCCCGAGGGCATGCGTGTCGCAGCCAGAACATGCGCCGGCTGGTAGGAAGACAGGACGAGGGCAGGATAGATCCCGCAGGCAAGGCCGGTCAGCACCACCACCCCGAGCAGGAAGGGGAGCGTGAAACCGTAATCCATGCCTAGGGCCGTTCCTGTCAGCGCCGCCGTAAAGGGAAGGGTGATTTCACACAGCGCAAGCGCGAGCGCCCCGCCAATGGCGGTGTTGGTGATGGACTCCCCGATGAACTGGACGAACAATGCCCGTCGCGTTGCGCCCAGTGTCTTGCGGATGGCGACTTCGCGTGCCCGCAGAGCGGAGCGGGCTGTGGCGAGATTGATGGCATTCAACACGGCGAGGAGAAGCGCCAGAATGCCGATCAGTTCGAGAATATCCACTACCGAGCGATCGGTCGCGTCATCGCCGCCGATCACCTGAAAATCGTGGAAATGCGTCTCGCCCAGGCTCACCAGAGAAAGGGCGTAGCGGCGTTCGGGATGCACGCCTTCGCTGTTATCGTCAGTCGCGGCACCGGAGGCGTGATCAATCACGAAGCGCGTCAGGTTTCGTGTGATGGAAGCGCGATCGGCGGCATTATGGACGCGCAGGAAAATATTGCCCGAACTGGCTCCCCAGCGTTTGAAGGACTCCTTTTGCAGTTCACTGCTGGGTAGGGCGGTGATCGCATCGACACTGATCGTCACGGGACCGACCGGCCTTGCGAGCACGCCCGTTACCGTCTGGCTGCGTCGATGGCCTTCGTGATCCGTCGTGACAGTGCGTCCCAGCACGTCAGTGCTGCCAAACAGGGCCTGTGCCGTGTCGGCGGCAAGAACGATTGCGTCCGGCTGGCTCAGTGCCGTGTGCGCATTGCCGTGTTCGAGCTTCAGGGCAATGACGTCGAAAAAGGACGGATCGACCATCGCCGTACCGGCCGGGACGCTGCGATCGCCGGCATGGAGTTGGTAGTCGCCCACGTCATAGCGCGTTGCAGCCACAATTTGTGGGAAGTCCGCACGGAGAAATGGAAAGGCCACGAATGTCACATCCGCATTTTCCTGCGGTGCATTTCCCGCCAGCATATGATGGGTATCCACCCGCAGAATATTCCCGGCATCGGGAATGGTCGCGTTGAAACTGTATTCGTAGCGGACCTGAAGGGTCAGAACGAGGCAGACCGCCATGCCAAGTCCCAGACCAGTCACGTTCAGCGCCAGATAGAGCGGCTGTCGCCGGGCCTGACGGACGATATTGCGCAGGATGGTGTTGAACATGGTCATCATTCCGTACGAAGGGCGCGGGCGGGTTCGGCTCGTGCGAGGCCGAACGTGCGCCCAAAGACGGTGAGCGCGCACAGCAATGCGGCAAGCAGCGTGGTCAGCACGAAATAGAGGGGCGTGAGTGCGATCCGGTTATCGAACCCCGCGAGCCAGTTGCGCATGAACAGCCATGCGAGGGGCCAGGAAATCAGGCTGGCGTACAGAACGGGGCGGAGAAACTGTGACAGCATCAGCCGCATGATCTGTACGGTCGTGGCACCCAGCGTCTTGCGAATGCCGATTTCATGCATCCGGCGCTCGGCGTTGAAAGCAGCCAGCCCGTAAAGGCCAAGACAGGCGATCATGATGGCGACGGACGCCCCGATGCTGAACAGACGTCCGCGCGCGACGTCGCTCCGGGTGGCGTCTGCAATGATTCCCGTCAGCGTCTGAGGCTCGAATGGGATTCCCGGGACGAGTGTCGGCCAGGCTTTGCGTAGGACGTCCAGAATATGGGGCATCGCGTTCGGCGCGGTCCGGAAGGCGATGATCCCTTGTGCGATCGGAGTAGCTTCGAGCTCGTAGATTGTGGGTGGAAGTGTTTCCTGCCCGGAATTGAGGATGACGTCCTCGACCACGCCGACGATGATGCGTCTATCGGCGGCGCCCTTGTCGCCAAACAGGAAGGTCTGTCCTAGGGCTGCTTCCGGGGTGGAAAATCCGAGCTTTCGTGTCGCTTCCCGGCTCACCACGAAGTTCTGCGCCAGAACGTCCGGAGTATCGTTTTTGAAACGGTTCACGTCTGTCGTATGGCTCGAAGTCGTGAGGCGGCCGGCGATCAGGCGCAGTCTGAAAGTCCGGAAGAACGTATCGTCATGGGCGAGGGTCTGCGCCATGAAGGCTTTCTGGCCGAGCTCGCGGCGAACGCTGCCGATGGAATAGCGGCCGAGCGTACCGCCTGCGGAAACGGACAGGTCGGTGACGTCGGGCATGGCCCGCAGGGCATCCATGACGGCGCTCTGGTGCCTGTCCAGAGCATTCAGTTTTTCTGAGGCTATGATGACGAGGCCCGGGACCGTCATGCCGCGATCCAGACGCTGCAGATGCAGCGCCTGCGCATTTACGATCAGGGTGCAGATCCCCAGGGTCACGGCGAATGCGAATTGGATACCAACGAGCACAAGCCGGATGCGCGCGCCAAACCGACCCTGCGCCGGAAGGCGGGCTGAGGCCAGGACCGGTGCGGGCGAGAAAGACGAGAGCATGAAGGCCGGATAGAAGCCCGCTCCCAGCGTGAGCACGATTACGACGCCACAGAGGAGCGGGAGCGTCCAGCCGTAATCCAGCGTGACGGCCCAGCCCGAGAGGCTCGCCACGGTTGGGACCGCGATTTCCGTCAGGGTCAGTCCCAGCGCGGCCGCCAGCATCGTCAGCACGAAGGCTTCTCCGAGAAAGCGGACCATCAGCTGCGCGCGCGAGGCCCCGAGGACCTTGCGGATGGCCACTTCCCGCGCCCGCCCGAGGGACTGTGCGGTGGCGAGATTGACGTAGTTGAGCCCCCCGGCGATCAGGGAAAGAAGCCCTATCCCTGCAAGGGCCAGAATGACTGCCCGCGATGATCCGTCATCCGCAGTTCCGTTCGGCCCGAAATGCAGGTCCGTGAGACGGCTGAGAGACAGCGTCGTTGTCTCCCCACCGTCTGCGGCCGGCGCGAACTGGCGCGCCATGGGAGTCTTGAGCATGGCCGCGTGTGCGTTGCGCACGAATGTCTCGCGACCGGCAGCGGTCGGCAGGACAGCGTATGTATCGGCACAGAATGTTTCCCAGCCGTCACAGGGGCGTTCGCTGACCGCATCCGGAATGCGGGTCACGATGTCCGTGTTGATCGTGGTGTTGGAAGGGTGGGGGGCCAGAAGACCGGCAACGCGATAGAGATGCGTATGCCCGTCGTGTTTGATCTCGAGGGTTTGTCCCATCGCCGCAGTTCTGCCGAACAGACGCTGCGCCATGTCGCCCGAAAGGATGACGGCATCGGGCGCGGAGAGAACTGCGGGGGAGCCTGCAAGGAAGGAAAGGGGGAACAGGTCGAAGAAGTTCGGATCGACGAAGCTGACCTGCTGGTCGTAATGCATCGTCCGGTTCGGGTCCGAAGGGATATCGATATCCGCCGAGGCCTTCTCCAGGCGTGTCGCTTTCAGATCGGGCATGCTGGAACGGATGGCAGCCAGCAGCGGGGCGGCCTGCCCATCCATATGAAATGTTCCGCTTCCTATCCTAAAGTCGGCCTGAAGCTCATAGAGAGAGGCGGATTGCGGGTAAAACCGGTCCCAGCCCAGTTCGTAACGGGCAACGAGAGCCAGCGTGAGAAATGTCGCCACCCCGAGCCCCAGCCCTACGACGTTCAGCGCGGTATAAAGCCTGTATCGCACGGCCAGCCGCCAGAAATCCGAGATCATCGAAACCATTGCCCTTGCCTCCCTGTTGCCGTCCTCGTCGCGGTCGGATCAGATCGCGTTGCGCACGGAAACCACGACCTGACCGTCGAGCATGTCGATGCGGCGCCGGGCGAGGTCGGCATGGCTTGGGGAATGTGTGACCATGATGATGGTGGCGCCTTCGGCATTGAGGCGCTGAAGGATGTCCATCACCTGCGCCCCGTTTTCGGTATCGAGATTTCCGGTCGGTTCGTCGGCGAGAATCAGGCGCGGCTCGCCCACGATGGCGCGGGCAATGGCTGCACGCTGCTGCTGGCCGCCCGAAAGCTGGGACGGATAATGCCGCGCCCGGTGTGCGATGCCGACATGGTCCATGGCATGCGCCACGCGGCTGCGACGTTCGGTCTTGGGCATGTCGCGATAGATCAGCGCAAGTTCGATGTTCTCTTCGATCGTCAGCTCGTCAATCAGGTTGAAGCTCTGGAACACGTAGCCCAGATGCTCCCGGCGGAATTTGGCCAGTTCCGCTTCGTTCATCGCGGTCAGTTCATGCGTCCCGAAGCGATAGGAGCCGCCGGTGGGCCGGTCGATCGTGCCCAGGATGTTGAGCAGCGTGGACTTGCCGCAGCCTGAAGGCCCCATGATCGCCACGAATTCGCCCGCTTCGATCTGAAGGTCGATGTCGTGCAGCGCCGTGGTTTCCACTTCGTCGGAGCGGTAGAGGCGCTGGATGTGTGAAAGTTCGATCAGCATGGGGTTCGGTCCTGCCAGTGGGTCGCGTTAGTGGATCGCGAGATGATTGAAATTCTTGTAGGAATTGTAGGAGGAGACGATCACGCGATCGCCGTCATGAAGTCCGCCGGTGATCTCGACCTGTTCGGGATTGCGACGCCCAGACGTGATCGATACGCGATCCGCACTGTGATCGCCCGATGTCATGACGAAGGCCGAAGAGCCGCCGCTGGCCTCCAGCCAGGCCCCGTTGGGCAGAACAAGCGCGCGATGCGTCTCCCCCAGCGTGATGCGCAGATCAATGCTCTCTCCTCGGCGCAGCCCGGCCGGTGGTGGTTTGTCGAACGTAAGTTCCGCGCGGAACTGGCCGTTCGTGACCTGCGGATGCACGCGTGACACCGTCATCGGCAGTCTGGTCTCCCCGAGATCGGCCTCCGCGCGCTCTCCTACTGCCACGCGGCCGAGATAGAACTCGTCGATATCTGCATCGAGGCGATACTGCCCCTCGCTGTCGATCTGACCGATCTTGTCGCCCGCTTTCAGCGACTGTCCCGGCTGAAGGTCGAAATTGGTCAGACGCCCATCCAGCGTCGCGCGCAGGACCAGCGCGCCCAGACTGGCCTCCACGACATCGAGGTTGGAGCGGAGCCGCTGGGCTTCCTCGTCAATCTCGCTCCCCTGACGGTCCGCGACCTTCAGATCCTGCGTCAGCGCGGTTTCGAGGCGTCTGAGACGTTGTGCGTAATAGTCCGCCTCGTCGCGATAGGACTGGACGTTGGCGTCGGATTCAAAGCCCTGACCATGAAGCTGCTGGCGGATGGATAGCTCCCGCTGGGCCTTGAGAAGATTGTAGCGGGCCTCAGCGAGCTGCGTTTCTTCCGTTGTGCGCGTCTGCTGCAGGGTCAGGCGCTGGGCACTAACCGCCCCGATCTGACTGGCGATCTGGGCCTCCCGGGAGGTGACGTCGAGCTGGAGCTGCGGGTTGGTCAGATGTGCCAGAATGTCGCCCTTTTTCACAAGCGCACCGTCCCTCGCCACGACTTCGGAAACCTCCCCGCCTTGGATGGCGTCAATCAGCGTGACGTTGAGGGGAGCGACCGTGGCGCGCACAGGAAGATAGTCGAGGAAAGGCACGGACCGCACCGTCGCCAGTGTCAGCTGCTCCTGCGGGACCGACAGAGTGCCCGAAGCCGGAACCAGTCGCCATCCGGCCCAGAGCAGGGCCGCCAGCGCGACGGGTGCGCCATAACGCAGCCCGCGCCGGATCAGGATCCTGCGACGCGAGGGTGCGACTGTCCTGTCCATGCCGGCCCCGGATGCAGGTCGGGTCATGGATCTGGAAAGGGCTTCGGGAACGGGGCGGTCCATGCACTGTTTCTCCTCTTGTCAAACAGTGTATCATGGAGATGTCAGGAGTTATCCTGTTGATAAACAAAGGTAAAAACACAGTCTGTTATGTGAAGATGTCCGCTTGTGAACGGGGTGTCCGGAACCGGACACCAGAGAAGGGCCTGTCAAGACCGAAATGATCGATCATCGCAACGAATCGGAAGAAGGTGAGGCACCAGCGCCCCGCGTGCTGTTCGTGGATGATGACCGCGACGTGCAGGTTGCGGCCCGTCTGCTCTTTCACCGGCGCGGGATCGATATGCTGTCTGCATACGGGACGGAAGAGGCGCTGACGCAGCTCGCCGCCTGTTCCGTCGATCTCGTCCTGCTGGACCTGAATTACACGAAAGGGGCGACGACCGGGGCCGAGGGGCTTGCTCTGCTTCGGGACATGCTGGTTCTTCGCCCGGATCTGCCGGTCATTGTAGTGACTGGTCATAGCGGGGTGACGGTCGCGGTCGCGGCAATGCGCGGCGGGGCGGTCGATTTCGTCATGAAGCCCTGGAACAATGAGCGCCTTTTTGCTCTTGTCGGGACAACGCTGAAGGCGCGCCGGGCCGGTCAGATAACGGATGCCGAACCTGCCATGATCGTTGCTTCCGACGAACTGCGGCGCGTGGTTGCGGAAGCGGACCGTCTGGCCGCGACCCGCGCACCGCTGCTCATGACGGGGCCAGCGGGTGTAGGAAAAACGCTGCTGGCCCGGCGCATCCATGCGCTGTCACACGAAGATGGCGCACCGGTGATGATCCGTTCGGAAGATTGCGAAATGCTGCCCGATGAGGGGGGAACCTGGATTTTTCGCAATCTTGAAGCCCTGTCCCCACCCATGCAGCGCCGTCTGGCGGACAGGCTGGACGGGCGTCAGCCACCCCGCGTCATCGCCCTGTCCGCAATGGACCGCGCACATCTGGAAGGCGTGCTTGATCCGCGGCTGATGGTGCATCTGGGGATTGTGACCCTGACCCTGCCGCCGCTTCAGGAGCGTCCGGAGGATATCCTTGCCCTGAACACCCATTTTCTGCGCTATTTCGCGACCCGGCATGGACTTCCGGAACCCATGGTGAGCGAGGAGCGCCGCGCGGCCTTGTGTGGGCAGAACTGGCCGCAGAATGTGCGCGGTCTTCGCGCGGCCGTCGAACGGGCTGTCGTTACGGGCGCATGGGGCACTGGCTTCGAAACGCCGGACACAGCCCCTAGCGCGACGCCGACCCTGCGCGACACGGAGCGCACCCTGATCGAGAGCGCCCTTCGCAAACATGGCTTCAATGTTACGCAGGCCGCACGGGAACTGGGTCTGACCCGGCCGGCACTTTACCGTCGCATGGCACGGTACGGGCTCTAGATGCGGGTCGCGCTTGAAACGCTCCTGAGGCTTGCTGGAATTGTTGCAGCCTGTCTGCTCGTGCGTCCCGCGTGGCAGCATGGTTTTTATGCAACGGCCACGCTGCTTGTGTGCCTCGGCCTGCTCTGTAGCGGGGCAATGGTTGCCGCGCAGATCCGGCTGACCCGACGGCTGAAGCGACGTGAGCCCTCTGTCGTGCGACCCTTGGACCGGGAAAAACTACGCAATCGCGCCTTGCTGGATCACGCGCCCGTTCCACTTCTGGTCCAGTACGTGGATGGAACACTGCACGCTGCCAACCGCGCGGCACGGCGCCTGTTCAGGACGGAAAATATTCTTCGCAACCCGCCGGACGCACTTGTTGCAGCCTTGGAAGGTGACATGGCTTCTCCGGAGAAGCGGCTGATCCGCCTGACCACAGCCGGGAGTGCGCCCCGGGTCTATGCGCTCTCGATTGGAAAAGGCGGCGGAGCAGGGGGAATTGTCGCGTATCTTGCCCTGACAGACGTTGAAGCAGGGCTGAATGCCGCCGAAGCGCAGGCATTGCGCGATCTGCTTCAGGTTCTCAGCCACGAGATCATGAACTCGCTCACGCCCATTGTCTCCCTGTCGGCCACGGCGGAAGACCTCTTTGCGGAGCAGTCAGGCGCGGGGAAAAGCGGGAGTGAGCCAGATGCCCTGATTCTGGAAGCGCTCGGTACGATCCGTCGCCGTGCCGAAGGGCTCGATCGTTTCGTTCGCGGTTACCGCGATCTGGCCCGTCTGCCAGAGCCTGACCTGAAACTCACCGATCTTGGCGCGCTCGTGCGGGAAATCGCACGCCTGTTCGTCGCGCGGTGGGAAAAGCGCGTGGCTTTGGATGTTGTCCTCCCCGCCGGACGGCTCATGACGCGGCTGGATGCCGCACAGATGGAGCAGGTTCTCGTCAATCTTCTGAACAATGGCGCCGAAGCTGCTCTCCCGCAGCCTGATCCCCGGGTGCAACTTGCAGTGGAGGCCACGTCCGGCTCGGTCGTTATTCGTGTGTGCGATAATGGAGCGGGCATAAACCCTTCTCTGCACGAACGGATTTTCGAGCCGTTCGTATCGTTCAAAGACGGCGGAAACGGGATCGGTCTGCCTCTCGCCCGCCAGATCATCCGGGGCCATGGTGGCAAACTGATTCTCGCACCAACGGACGATCGATCGTCATGGACGACGACGTTCGAAGTGCGATTATGACGCCTTTCGCAGTGTGAGGGGCTGGCGGCTGCCATGATGCCCTTTATTTTGCTCTGCGAAAGTGCCTCCTCATAACTGTTTGGTATGAAGAAAATTCATGGACCAATGAAATAAAATCATTTTTTCTCACTGATCAACTCAGGCATATCGGTTTCCAGCACTCAGCAGAATCTGCGGTCAGAAATATTCTGCCGTGGAACTGTAAATTCGAAGAAATCCTCAGGAAAAACATGAGGACTTTTCAAATCGCAAGGTCAAACCGGATATGCCCACAGAGTTTACATTCAATCTCAAAAAAACTCGGTTTGACGAGAATTATTGTCCTTCAAATGATACGCGTCTGACGACCAATTTTGCCAATCTGGCGAGGGGCAGTCATCGTCAGCAGAACCTGCGGAATGTCCTGCAGATGATTGATAACCGCTTCAATGCTTTGGCGAGCTGGGACAATGCCAAGGCAGATCGTTATGCCGTCGAAATCGATATCATCACAGTCGAGACGACGATGATCTCGAACGGCGCACATCAGTCATTCCCGCTTATCGAAGTCCTTCATACGTCCATTATCGATCGTGCCAATAACAAGCGTCTTCCTGGCGTCGTCGGGAATAGTTTTTCTTCCTATGTTCGCGACTATGATTTCAGCATTCTTCTAAAGAATTACAATCAGGGTCGTTCGGCTTTTGGTGTTCCCGAGCGCTTTGGCGATCTGCATGGAAAAATGTTCAGATCTTTTGTCGAATCTGCCGAATACAGAAACAACTTCAGCAAACTTCCGGTCATTTGTCTGAGTGTTTCAAGTAACAGAACGTACCACAAGACCGGAAACACCCATCCTGTTCTTGGATGCGAGTATGAGCAGAGAGAGTATTCTCTCACGGATCAGTATTTTGAAAAAATGGGCATGAAGGTCAGATATTTCATGCCGACCCATAGTTCTGCTCCGCTGGCATTCTATTTTTTCGGAGATCTTCTGGCCGATTATTCCAGTCTGGAGCTCATCAGCACCATCAGTACGATGGAATGCTTTCAGAAAGTCTATCGCCCGGAAATCTATAATGCCAATTCCCCGGCATCGGCCCGGTATCAGCCCAGCCTGACGCATCAGGATTATTCGACAACCCAGATTGTCTATGACCGTGACGAGCGCAACAGGCTGGCGACTGAACAGGGGAAGTTCACCGAGGAAAACTTCATCAACCCAAATCGGGACGCTCTTGAGCAGTGGGCTGCCCAGTCTTCAGTTTGAACCCCCTGGAATCGATAAGGCCGTTATCATGACAAAACTCTTCCCGACATCTACTGTTGGAAGCCTGCCCAAGCCATCCTGGCTGGCAAAGCCCGAGACACTCTGGTCTCCCTGGAAACTGCAGGGCGAGGAACTGATCGAGGGCAAGCAGGATGCCCTGCGCCTGACGCTGGACGATCAGAACCGGGCCGGGATCGATATCGTCAGCGACGGGGAGCAGACCCGCCAGCATTTTGTTACGACATTCATTGAGCATCTGAGCGGCGTCGACTTTGAAAACCGCCAGACGGTGAAGATCCGGAACCGGTATGATGCGAGCGTGCCGTCTGTTTTTGGCGCCGTGGCGCGTGAGAAGCCCGTCTTTGTCGAGGATGCAAAATTTCTCAGGACGCTGACGAAAAAGCCGATCAAGTGGACACTTCCTGGTCCGATGACCATGATCGATACGCTCCATGACGGCCACTACAAAAGCCGCGAGAAGCTGGCTTGGGAATTTGCCGGGATCCTCAATCAGGAAGCCCGAGAGCTGGAAGCAGCCGGGGTTGATATCATCCAGTTCGATGAACCGGCATTCAATGTCTTCTTTGATGAAGTCAATGACTGGGGGGTTGCCGCTCTGGAGCGGGCAGTCGAGGGGCTGACATGTGAAACCGCCGTCCATATCTGCTACGGATATGGCATCAAAGCCAATATCGACTGGAAAAACAGTCTGGGTGCTGAGTGGCGGCAGTATGAGGAGATTTTCCCGAAGCTGCAGAAATCCAGCCTCGATCTGGTTTCACTGGAATGCCAGAACTCGCGTGTTCCGATGGATCTGATCGAACTTATCCGGGGCAAAAAGGTAATGATCGGGGCCATTGATGTGGCAACCAGCACCATTGAAACCCCTGAAGCCGTGGCCGATACGCTTCGAAAAGCCCTGCAATTCGTGGATGCGGATAAGCTTTATCCCTCGACCAATTGTGGCATGGCGCCCCTGTCGCGTCAGGTCGCACGGGCAAAGCTGACAGCCCTTGGCGCAGGAGCCGAAATCCTTCGCAAGGAACTCTCGGCGTAAGAGATCCGGTTTTTCGGGCCTCATTACCTGACACACCCCATGACTGGGCGGAGACCTGTGGTGTCTGCGCCCAGCCAGATGCTTTTGAATGACCGGGGGCAGAAAAGCCCTATACAGGCAGGCGAAACTCTCTAAGGGGAGTTTTTGCTTATGAGCAAAAATGATATCAATCCATGATTGAATAAACTCTGCGCATGGATTGGGGCATATGGCTATTCTTGAACGTAACCATCTGATGATCGTTCAGGCCGTTGCGCAGGAAGGATCACTGACAGCAGCAGGGGTTCGGTTAAACCTGACACAGCCCGCCCTCAGCCATGCCGTCCGCAAGATCGAGATCCAGCTTGGTGTTAAAATCTGGCGCCGTGAGGGCCGCTCTCTGGTTCTGACACAGGCAGGGAAGTGGCTGCTGGCTCTTGCAAACCGCCTGCTTCCACAATTTTCACTCGCTGAAGAGAGACTGGAACAGTTCGCCAATGGTGAGCGTGGCACATTGCGGGTCGGAATGGAGTGTCATCCCTGTTACCAGTGGCTTCTCAATGTCGTCTCACCCTATCTTGAGAGATGGCCCAAAGTGGATGTCGACGTCCGGCAGAAGTTCCAGTTTGGTGGGATCGGAGCCCTGTTGAGTAACGAGATTGATATCCTCGTGACGCCGGACCCGCTTTACAAACCGGGCCTCAATTTCACCGCTGTTTTCGATTACGAACTTGTTCTGGTCGTCGGGCGTGGTCACAGACTATACGGTGAGACATCCATTACGCCTGAGCAGCTTTCGGCGGAAACGCTCATTACCTATCCTGTTCCGTCCGAGCGTCTGGATATCTATACGCAGTTTCTTCAGCCTGCTGGCATCGCGCCGCGTCAGCAGAAGCAGATCGAAACGACCGATATCATGCTGGTCATGGTCGCCCACGGGCGCGGTGTTACGGCGCTGCCGCGCTGGCTGGTGGAAGAGCATGCCTCACGTTATGGACTTCATGCGATCAGGCTGGGTAAAAACGGGATCGCAAAGCAGATCTTTCTCGGCCGTCGCGAAACGGATGACGACATTCAGTACCTTGCCGATTTTATAGAATTTGCCGCATCCCCCCGGACCGAAGAGACTCAAGATGAGTGATCGGTACCGCTGAACAGCAGAATCCACAGGGCTGGCGAGAGCTGTTGTCTAGCAGGCCACGACGGCCATTCGACAAGACATGCAGTTGTACGAAGCTGATGTGAAGAGCCGTGCGACATAATCCATAGCGCAAGTTTAACCCATCATCTCCGCGTTCGATCGCAGTGATTTTGAGATGTACTGGCCCGGTTACGGACCATTACAAATCTTGCTTATAGCTTATTTTTTGGCTGAAAGCCTTGGTGTCCCGTACGGGATTCGAACCCGTGTTGCCGCCGTGAAAGGGCAGTGTCCTAGGCCTCTAGACGAACGGGACTAAAGGCGTGAGCGGGTGTATAGGGCCGGGTTTTGTGTCCGTCAAGCGGGTGCTGCATCAGAAATGAAAAAAGACAGATTTTTTCTTTCCTGCCAGGTCTCGGCCCGCAATGTGCCTGCGACATGGATCAGCGGCATGGCCCTGTCTTCCAGCAGGGCTGCGAAGGGTTTGTCGCCGGCACGGAAGACCAGACCTCGCAGACGGGTGCCACCGTCCTCACCCTGAAGGATGACGCGCAGTGTGTTGCCGTCCTTGCCGATACGTTCGCTTTTGACGCAGCGGACATTGCTGATGGCGAGGATCGGTTCTTCATTGCCGGGGCCGAAGGGCTCCAGCCGGGTGAGCTGATCGGCTACGGCGATTGATGCCCCTGCGAGGGTCATGATGCCGTCGAGTTTCAGGGCGTCCTGTTTGGGGAGGGCCAGCGCCGTGGAGAGTTGCGTGTTCAGGCTGGCATGGAACTCTTCGGCTCGCTCTGCGGCAAGGGAGAAGCCTGCAGCCATGGCGTGGCCGCCTCCCGTGAGAAGAAGACCATTCTGGCGGGCGGCAATGATGGCAGTTCCGAGGTCCAGCCCTGGGACGGAGCGGGCCGAGCCCTTGATGACGCCGTCCGTGAGGGCGGCGACAAGGGCAGGGCGGTTATAGCGTTCCTTCAGGCGGCCTGCGACGATGCCGACGACACCGGGGTGCCAGGTTTCACCATGCAGGAAAATGACGGCATGGCCTGCATCGAGTTGCTGCTGCGCCTGTTCCATCGCGGAATCGAGGATCGTGGATTCGACGGTCTGGCGCTGGCGGTTGACGCGGTCGAGCTGCTCGGCGAGGGCACGGGCTTCCACGACATCGTCGGAGAGCAGGAGCTTCAGGCCCAGATCGGCCTGTGCGATGCGGCCCCCGGCATTGATGCGGGGGCCGAGGGCGAAGCCGCAGGCCATGGCGCTGGCTTCTTCCTTCACGCCTGCGACAGAGGAAAGCGTGGCTAGGCCCAGACGCTCGCCACGGGACATGACGCGCAATCCCTGCATGACCAGCGCCCTGTTCAGGCCAGTCAGCGGCATGACGTCGCAGATGGTGGCCAGTGCCGTAAGATCAAGGCGCTTGAGAAGGTCGGGGATAGCCTGCCCTTCGTCGAACCAGTTGGTGCGGCGCAGGAGGCGGATCGTGGCGACCATCGTCAGGAAAGCGACGGCGGTGGCACAGATGCTGCCCAAACCGGAGGTGCAGTCCAGCCGGTTCGGATTGACCACGATGCCTTTCGGCAGGACCGCGCCATCGGGCTTGTGGTGATCGAGGACGATGATGTTGGCGCGGTCCGCCAGGCCGTTAAGAATGTCGATGGCCGCAGTGCCGCAGTCGATGCAGACCAGAAGGGTGGCACCCTCGGAGAGCAGGTTTTCGAGGGCGGCTGTGTTGGGGCCATACCCCTCGGTCAG
Organism: uncultured Gluconobacter sp.; assembly: GCA_937880175.1. Taxonomy (GTDB): domain Bacteria; phylum Pseudomonadota; class Alphaproteobacteria; order Acetobacterales; family Acetobacteraceae; genus Gluconobacter. The sequence goes on along the minus strand of CALFLO010000004.1, from coordinate 4,435 downwards.
GCGGTCGGGGATGTGGGTGCTGACGGTGCAGCCGAGTTCGCGCAGCGTGTCGCAGACGAGGGCCGTGCCACAGGCGCCGTCCACGTCGTAATCGCCGAACAGGCCGACATGCTCGCGGTTGCGGACGGCCTGTGCAAGGCGCTCGGCAGCCCGGTCCATGTCCTGCATGCAGGAGGGGTCGGGCATGGCGTCGCGAAGGCGGGGATTGAGGAAGGAGGCGGCGTCGTGAGGAGCAACGCCGCGTGCCGAGAGGATACGGGCCAGAAGCTCGGGAATGCCAGCCTGCTGGGCCAGTGCGAGGGCCAGGCGGTTGTCTGCTTCCGCCAGGCGGGGATCACGCCAGATCCAGCGGCGGTTTCCTGCACTTCGGGTTACGCCGAGGACGGCGCCCGTATCGTCTGCGAGCATGGTTCTCCGTTCAGGAAGCGGCTTTTGCCTTCGGTTTGAAGGTATGGTGGCTTTCTATATAGCGCACCGTGCCGGATTTTGAACGCATGACGATGGAATGTGTGCGGGCCTTGGTCGGGCTCGGACGCTCCACCCCCTTCAGCAGCGGGCCGGATGTGACGCCGGTTGCGGAGAACAGGACGTGGCCGGAAGCCATGTCGTGAAGGAAAAGCTTGCGGGCCGGATCGAGCCCGTTGGCCATCTCACGCGCACGTTCCCGCTGGGTATCGTCCTCGAACAGGAGGCGTCCCTGCATCTGGCCTTCCATGCACCGGATGGCCGCTGCCGCCAGCACACCTTCGGGAGCGCCGCCGGAACCGGCATAGAGATCCACACCGCCGCCGTCGATACAGGTGGCGATGGCAGCGGCGACGTCACCGTCGCTCAGCAGCATGACGCGCGCGCCAGCCTCGCGGGCATGGGCGATCATCTCTTCATGTCTTTCGCGGTCAAGTGCGCAGAGGACCATGTCCGAGACGTCGCGCTTCTTGGCCTTGGCCAGCGAGCGGAGGTTGTTGCCGATCGAGGCATCCAGATCCACTACACCGTCCGGAAGGTCCGGGCCGACGACGATCTTTTCCATGTAGATGTCAGGGGCGTGCAGGAACTTGCCGCGCTCGGCGAGGGCCACGACCGTCAGGGCGTTGGGCAGGCTCTTGGCGCAGAGATTGGTGCCTTCGAGCGGATCGACCGCGATATCCATCGCAGGGCCACCGGAGCCGACTTTCTCACCGATATAAAGCATCGGTGCTTCGTCCATCTCGCCTTCGCCAATGGTGACGATGCCATCGATGGCCACGGTGTCGAATGCGGCGCGCATGGCCTGAACGGCGGCGCCGTCGGCTTCGTTCTTCTGGCCGCGACCGGTCCAGTGGGCCGAAGCGATGGCGGCAGCTTCCGTTACACGGACGAGCTCAAGCGCAAGATTGCGGTCAGTGACGCGGTACGGGAGAACATTCTGAGGGTCGATCACGCAAGGGGATCCTCGATTTTGAGCACAAGCGGCTTTCCTGTCACGACAGGAAGGACGGCGAGCGCTGTGGCAGCTGCGTGGATGGCTTTTTCAGGAACCTGATGGGTTACGATCGCCAGGTCGGCACATCCTGTTGCAGCATCGTGCTGGGAAACAAAGTGGACGGAGACATTGTGGTCCCGAAGAACCGATGTCAGGTCAGCCATTACGCCCGGACGGTCCTGAACGTTCAGACGTAAATAGAATGCGCTGTTCAAATCAGCGAGATCGGCACAGTCGACGGCAGCCGGAACGGTGCGCGTTCCCCACATGGGAATGGCGGTTCCCCGCGCCAGATCGATCAGATCGGCAACCACAGCGCTGGCTGTCGGGCCTTCACCAGCGCCGCGACCGGAGATGGTCATGGGACCGCTGAATACGCCCTGCGTGGAGACGGCGTTGAAGACTCCTTCGACGCTCGCGATGGGCGCACTCGCCGGCACCAGGCAAGGACGGACCCAGGCGGCGACGGGGCCGCTTCCGTCCTGTCGGGCCATGCCGAGGAGTTTGATGCGATATCCGAGCTGGTCGGCGAATTTCAGGTCGGTCGCGGTGATGTCGCGAATGCCCTGGACGGAGAGGGTATCGAATGTGATGGGCTGGAACGCCAGACCGGCGAGAATGGCCAGCTTGTGGGCCGTGTCCCATCCATCCACGTCTGTTGACGGCTCAGCTTCGGCATAACCCTTGGCCTGCGCTTCGCTCAGGACGTCCGTGAAGTCCCGGCCTGTGGCGCGCATTTCGGTCAGGATGTAGTTGCAGGTGCCGTTCAGGATGCCGCCGACGCTGAGGAGACGGTCTGCGGCCAGCCCTTCGCGCACCAGCTTGATGGCAGGGATGCCACCCGCCACGGCCGCTTCGAACAGGAGGGGCGCGTTCTTTTCCGAGGACAGGCGGCTGAGACGGTCACCATGCAGGGCCACGAGCGCCTTGTTGGCGGTCACAACCGGCAGGCCGCGTTCAAGCGCCGTGCGGACCATGTCATGCGCCGGACCTTCGGAGCCGCCGATGAGTTCGACGGCGACATCGATCTCCGGGTCCTGTGCCACGGCGGTGGCGCTGTCATGCCAGCGCATGTCGGACAGGTCCTCGCCACGGTCGCGGCTTCGGTCCCGGGCCGTGACGGCCACGACTTCGATCGGCCGGCCAGCCCGGGCGGTAATCATGTCAGCGTTCTCACGCAGGAGACGAATGACACCGATCCCGACAGTTCCGAGTCCAGCCAGTCCGATCCGCAGTGGTTTCACGATGATGCAGCTCCAAGAAGATCAGCGGTTCCGGCCCCGGCGCCGTGCCGGGTCATGAAGCCCTTGATGGCCCGCGTCGCCTGACGCAGCCGCTGGGTGTTTTCGACAAGTCCGATCCGGACAAAGCCCTCGCCGTATTCCCCGAATCCGAGGCCGGGCGCAACGGCCACGCCAGCTTCCTTCAGAAGCAGCTTGGAGAAGGCAACGCTGCCCATCTCGGCGAAGGCAGGCGGGATGGGGGCCCAGGCGAACATCGAGCCTGCGGGCGCGGGAACATCCCATCCTGCGCTCTGAAGACCGCGCAGCAGGACGTCACGGCGGTCCTTGTACATGGCGCGGATTTCGGAAACGTAATCCTGTGGGCCGTTCAGCGCAGCGACCGAGGCCACCTGGATCGGGGTGAAGGCGCCATAATCCAGATAGGACTTGATGCGTGTGAGGGCCTGGATCAGGCGTGGATTGCCGACCGCAAAGCCCATGCGCCAGCCCGCCATGGAATAGGTTTTGGACATGGATGTGAACTCGACGGCCACGTCCTTCGCACCCGGCACGGCGAGGAGGGACGGGGGCGGTTCGTTCTCGTTGAAATAGATTTCCGCATAGGCCAGATCGGACAGGATCCAGATCTCTTCACGGCGCGCGAAGGCCACGAGTTCCTTGTAGAAATCGAGGTTCGCGACAAAGGCCGTCGGGTTGGACGGGAAGTTGACGATCAGGGCCGTCGGCTTGGGCACGGAATGACGGACCGCACGTTCGAGCGCACGGAGCATGTCCTCGTCCGGCGTGGCCGGGATCGAACGGACGGATGCGCCGGCGATGATGAAGCCGAACTGGTGGATCGGATAGGACGGGTTCGGGACCAGGATCGTGTCGCCGGGGCTGGTGATGGCGGCGGCCAGATTGGCCAGACCTTCCTTGGAGCCCAGCGTTGCGATGACTTCGGTTTCCGGGTCCAGCGAGACGTTGAAGCGGCGTTCGTAATAGTTCGCCATGGCCTTGCGCAGGCCCGGAATACCGCGGCTGACGGAATAGCCATGCGCCCGGGGATTGCCGACCGTCTCGATCAGCTTCTGCACGACATGAGCCGGGGGGGCGCTGTCGGGATTGCCCATGCCCAGATCGATGATGTCGTCACCGGCGGCTCGCGCGGCGGCCTTAGCCTTGTTCACTTCAGCGAACACATAGGGCGGCAGGCGGCGGATGCGGTGGAACTCTTCGGTCATGACCAGCTCTGGGACAGAGGGTTAAAGGGAGAGGCGACGATAGACAGGTTTTTTCAGGAGTGGAACAGTCTCACTGCCCCTGATCGCACAATGTCGCCTTCCGGACGTCTCGCAGTTTCAGTCGCCGGTCGTGATCCGGACACCATCCCCGATGGCCTCGGCCCGGAGAATGATCGAGGACACGGGAACGCCGCGCTCGACCAGCGCACGGGCAACCACGCGGGCGCGGAGCAGGCCTAGCGCGATTTCGCGGTTCTGGTCCGCAGGGGCCAGGGCTGCGTCCGCACTCATGAAGGCTCCGAAGCCCAGGACGGTTAGCCGCCTGTTCCCTCGCTGGGAAACGATGTGCTGGTAACTGCCCTGCGGGTCGCCCACCACATGGTCCGTTGCAGGCTGGAAGCGGATCAGCGTCCCTTCAGGCGTGGACGTGGCGATATCCGGTCGGACGGGATCGCTGACGGCCGCGTCGCGCGGAAGGTCAAATCCCGGAAACTCTGGTGGGGGCG
>CALFLO010000003.1 GCA_937880175.1 uncultured Gluconobacter sp. | reverse complement strand
ATCTACACACACATCACAGCAGGTCGCGAAACAGGCATGCACGCCCAGATAGCCGAAGCTTTGACGTGCCTGCAATCTGTCGCCGCCATGGAAAGGCTGTCATCTTCCTACGCACCAGAGGACATGCTCGTCATGGCCGAGCAGAGCCGCTTCGCCCAACTGGCACCGGCATTGCGCAGTGCGGCCGAAAGCCTTGTCTGCTTTGCGCTGCCGTTTGATCGTCATGACGCCGAACGTGCCTTTCCCGACGAAAATGTCGGTGCTGCTATTCAGGCGCTGGCTGATCTGAGCCTCCTGCGTGCCCTGCCTGGCGGGTTGATGGAAATCCATGAATCCGTCCGCGCAGGCCTTGAAGCGGGATTTTCGCTTGCCGCCAGGCAAAAGGCGCATACCGCGCTGGCTGGGTGGGCTCAGCAGCAAGGCGATATTGCCGCTGAAATACTGCACCTAGAGAAAGCCGGTCAGTGCGGGAATGCCAAAGCGCTTGGGCGTGACACTTTTCTCCGCGGCGATGCCTGGCGTTCACTCTCGAATTATGTAGTAAACCGCGGTCTCGTTACAGCCGATGAGGTAATCGACGTAGTCGCGCACGACAAGGAGGTCAGCGACCTTTATTGGCTCGGATCAGTTCTCAAAGCGCTTCCGTCTCATGACGGCGCGACGGCATTGATGACAGTGTTGCAGCAGCAGCCGGCACGCTATTTTCGTGATTATCGTTGGGGTCATGAGATATGTAAAGCAATCTTGATTTTGCGGCCCACGAATATTCAGGCGCTTCTCAGCTTCACCATTGCGCATGCACCCGATGCTTGGCGGCGGAGAGGCGCGATTACAGGGCTTGCAAGCTTCATGCGACAGTATCCGAAGTGTCGATCTGGCGTGACCGAGGCGTTTGTCCGCGAACAAAGCGAAGATGTCCAACGCGATATCGTCCCTTTGCTTTTCATTGTCGGTCGGCGCGCAGAACTTCGGCTTGCTTTTGATATCCTTGCGCGTCCCATTGCTGACCATCGGGACCGTCATGACACAGGTCTGGATCTAGCGAGTTTTGTGCTCGATCAACGGTCGGACGTGGTGGAGTTTCTGGCAGCCCTGCCGGTCGTCGAGAACAGGGAGTTGCTATTGACGCGATCCGTTTGCCTGAATTTTTCTGGCAATGTCTTCTGGAAAACCCGAGACTCGTTATGCTTATTCTGTGCCGAGATTCTACGGGCGGCTCACGATGAGGGGCCTGTAAAAATCAATGCCCTTAGAGTTTTGATTTATTTTGGCTATCCGGAACTCGAACAGTTGGTCGATCCACTCGGTTCGGATCCAGATCTTGAGCCTTATTTTCTGTTGGGTCCGGCTCTGAAGCCGGAAGCGTATGACGTGTCGCGATACGAACACGTCATACTGGATATCACTGAGCCGCTACCCCGTCGCATGTCATCCTTGGGAGTTCTCGTCATGCTTGGCGCTGACGTTGCACGGCTCCGTCAAAAATTACACGCGCTTCCGTCAGAAGCTGCGGCGAGTTTCTGGGATGAAATGCTCCTGTGGGTGTTCGTAGAGCAGCCCTTCGAAGCAGGCATTGCGAAATTGCAGACTGCACTGGCGTTACGCGGACATCAGCCAATGTGGTTTGCGTTGTGGGAGGCCTGTCTGACCAAGGCCGCCGAGCGGTCTTGGCCCTCGGTTACAGATCTTCTAATTGAAGGGGCGAGGCACCCGAACCAGCGGGTCAGAGAATCTGCAGTTATGGGACTCGCTCGACGTCGCTCGCGCGCTGCGCTTGAACCTTTGATGCAACAATTAAGTCTAGAGACCGAGAGGAAGACAGCAGTCCTCATAGCCACTGCGATCGCGGCCAGCGGTCCGAAAGAGGCAGATGCGCTAAAAGGTCCGATTTCGCAGGACATTCAACTGTGGCAATGTATCATCGCCATGCGCACACGCGATGCGACATTCGCGCCGCGATTGATCACGATTGCACAAAATACGGCTCTTCATTGGCGCTTAAGGCGTGCCGCTATCCATGCCGCAGCGAGACTGCCCTTCGATGCCGCGCTTGCAAAAATCGCCCCCTTAGTTCTCGCGGAGAAATCCCCTCTGACGCTTGATACGAGCTACGATCTGCACGCCCATGCGATGGTATCCAATCTTCTGCACGCCAACATTCCCTTGCTTGTTGGTGGAGGTGAAACGGCATTCATCGATACCGTTGTGCATGTGCTCGAGCGGAATTGGGACCTGAATGAGATTCCGGCTGCCGAGGTAGGCAGATGGCTATATCAAAGCCTGAAAAATTCTGACGTGTACAGTCACGTGTCAAATACCCTTTACATCCCATTACTGCAGGCTGCCGTCCTGAGGGGATTTCGTTTGTGCGAACGCCCCGATGAGATTGAGGCTGTTCTCGCACAAAGCCAATCCTTATGGCTATCAGTACGCTGTCTTCAGGAACGCCGCCGGGTAAGCGATGTGGATCCAATTATGGTTGGCCGATTACGGCAAATGGTGGCGGACAGCCCGGTGCGGAACAATCCGATGCTGGTGCAACTTGTTGACCAGATGGAACAAGCGAGAAAAAATCCGAGAGTCGAGGTCGTGCCAAAAAAGTTCGCGGCTGTCGCAAAAAAAACCACCGCTCGGATACTTGATTATGAAACTGCGCTTCGTGCACTGCGCGGAACAGAAGAAATCGGTGAAAAGGATCCGATCATTGCTCTCGCGCCGCTCGATCAATCGCAAGTTCGAAGACTGATCGTTTTGGTAGACCCTGTAAACGAACCCGATCGAGGGGGGGGGCGCTTCGAGCGATCTGTCTCTTTTACGCCGCGTGGACACACAGTCGGTCATCGGTCGTCGAGCTATAATCGAACTCCGACAGTCCACTATCGCCTGCGCCCGGCTGTTGCCGCCGCCAATCGATATCGCGAGCCCATGCCGTGGCATGAGGAACGCATGCGGGAGCCTTGGGTCATTCAATATGCTCCGCAATTTTTGGCGTGCCTCGGTGCGCAAGGAGACTCAGAACGCTTCTACTCCGCGTTGGAAGACGCCGAAAGTATCTTGCTACCCTGTCTTGGGCGTTACAGAGAGTCTGTTCCGGAATCATTGCTTGACGATCGGCTCGCACCGATCCTGTCCCGGCATCTGTCACAGGGTGACGATACCTATTTCGAGGCACTTTGTATGCTCACGCGGCACGTGCAATCGGCTGCGGCGATCCCTTTGCTCTCTCGGCTGCTCCAGCGCTGGAAAGGTTGCTTCGAGGCAGCGTTACTCGGAGAGTCAGACAAGCGCACAGCCATGTGGCGAGGATTTGCTAGGTTGAAAGAGCATCCCTTGTTTAAGGAGGTGCCTGCTTGGCGTCAGACGCTGGAGGAAGTGCTACAGAAGCATGTCGCGTGGTATAACAAGCGCGATATCCTTCGCATCCTCGAGGAAGACCCTTGCTCCTATATCATAATCGAGAGGTGTCTGCTTCAGGAAGAGGATTGGAGCCATCCGCATCGGCCGGAGATTGACCATTTGGATGCAGCGGCTGACCAATTGTTCTCCATGACGATAGATTGACCGCCACCACAAGTGTCAGGCTCGAGATTTTGTTGAGGCAGAGCATACGATCTTGACGGATCGAGTGGCATGAACCAGCAGCAGTTTTTAGGGGCTTTTGCAGGACAATTAAGCAAGAATACTGCCTTACGGCCGTTGATTTCAAGAAAATAACCTTTGCTAGCGTAAACGAACATTCAAATTTCGACTGCGGAATGGCTTGAAAGGGGTGACATCTGCCACGAAAATGAACGCTGCGAATGGCTACTTTCGATCAACTCTTGCCGGTAACCGACATTCCGCTTTCCCCCCCTTAAAAGCCCTTCCCCACTGAATATTTTCACGAGGAAGGGCGATATTTTCCTTAATCGTTTTTAACCCAGAACATTTTTTTTGCAGTTCTCTGCAAGGTCCATCCAGCCTGCCGCATGGCGCGGCCAAGTGCCCGTTGATGGATCGTAGATATTGGCCATTGATAATGAAGCAGATCTTCGACCACCAACCGTGAAGTGATATGGCCTGTCTGAGAGGCTGCCCAGATTTCGAGCACTTCGGGCATCCGGGCATCCAGCCGCTCCTCGAATGTCGGAAGCTGCTGAGGAGGAGGTGGTGGTGGTGGCGCCCGCTCCTGCTCTTCCCGTGCAGAATAAAAATCCTCTACGATGACTGAAATACGCTCATCGGAAGTTTCTGGGCTTTTGCACCGCGTTCCGAAAAGATGCTCGGCCAGAAATTCAGCATGCTCTTGCAGGGTCAATTCTGCTTCGGAGTCAGCAACCGCGCCGGCCTCGATTTCTTCCCACGCTTTGCGCAGCCCGATGGGTTCCCAATATGAGCGGGAGTAATGCTCCGCCAGGTTTTCCTGAGTGACCACCACCCACCGGCCCTGTATCACGTTGAAAATTTCAATGCGTTCGGGAAGGCATTTTCGTCTCCTGCTTTCCCTCAGCCATTCCCTGCGTTTTTCTTGATTATGTACGGGAGCATCACCGCGTTGCTGCGGATCATAAAGCTGACTGTTGGCCTTAGCTCGAACATCCTTCCAGATGTCGCCTGGATCACCGAAGCCTCGGACGGACAGCGGACAGAGTTCCAGAATATTTTCCGTAGTGGCCAGACACCACCGCCAGGTAATGATGTTCCATACCAGAAGACGGTCAGTCTCTGGCTCATATCTGGTATTGCGTGCCAACCAGCCCCTCTGGTTTGGCCCCGACAGCATTCTTACTGCGTCATCACGCATGGTGATATTCCTCATTGGTTTCCAAGCTTCGTTCTGAACAGATCGGAGAAACCAGTTGAGGCGGCCCTGTTGGCCATGGCATGGAGTGGGCGCAGGTAATCGCCCGACCCTCTTTCGAAGGTCGAGACGCGTGTAACTGTCTGATAAGCCAGTATTTCATGGCGATCAGCAGTTGATTTGTAGTGATTTATGATGGAAGTGGTTGCGGGGGCAGGATTTGAACCTGCGGCCTTCAGGTTATGAGCCTGAC
>CALFLO010000002.1 GCA_937880175.1 uncultured Gluconobacter sp. | reverse complement strand
GCCAGAAAGTGGAAATGAGATGTCGTTCTGCGCCAAGCTGGGCGTTTGTGGCGCATACCAGACGACGGCTTTCGAAATCGTTCAGGCGAATAGGAAATATTCCGTCGGGAAGATGATTTTCATGGGCGTGCGTGTCAGCCGCCCGAATGGTTTTCGCGTGCTCTTTTAGTCGAGAGGTGAGTTTCGATCCTTGTTCCCTCGGAGTGCTCGCCTCGGGAGTTTCTGGATCAGCCTTTCCCACGTAGATCGGAGTTTCGGTGTGGCTGATGGCTTCATAGAATGGGTGATCGCCATTGTAGTAGATCGCGTAGACACCGGAACCATAGGCGTCTGGCACGGAGGCGAGCGGCAGCCGTGGTTGAGCCAGGAGAGCGAGGGCGACCATTCGGCCGACTGTTTTGGGATCGCCGGGGTCAAACGACGCTTTTGGTAGTTTAACCGTATCGGTGCTCTCGCGAGCGGTGTCTACTTTCTCGGCGAACTTGGTCAGTCCGTTCCGAAGCTTCCGCGTGGCATGAGCGGGCAGATTGGTGGACGCCAGACGAATTAACTCATCAAGGCCGTTTTCCAAATCGGCTAATACCTTCTCGGGTGAGCTATCATTTGTCCCGAGAGCCGAGTTTGGTTGCTTCAGGCGGCCCGCCGTGCCTCGTCCGCTCGCGCTAGTAGTCTTTTTAACCAAAGTCCCGCAGCCTCTCCGAGCTGCGCTGGAACGGCGTTCCCAAGTTGACGCATGCTCTCGGTCCATGATCGCGGAAAAACATACGAGTCGGGAAGCCCCACAAGGCGTGCCGCCTCGCGAGTGGTGAAATAACGGACCCCGCCATCATCGAGCACCGCCATGTTTTCGCCGCCGGGAACGCCATGATCGCCCGCCTTTAGGGCCTTGGCGGGGAGATCCAGCGGACTGCCGGTGTGTCCAGGGTAAACGCGTGCGCCTGGCTGATAGACGTGGTTACTCTCGCCATTGGGCTCTCCGAGACCGAGCAGAGCGTCACGTACCGTAACCCATGGAAGGCCGATGGGTTCGACGTTCGATGCTTTGAGACGAGTCACGCGCGCCGCGTCAACCCCAGTCACGGGAGCGGTCTTCGTTGGGAGGCTATGTCGGGACCAGTACGTTCCCGTTACATATTGCTCCCAAAGCAGCCGATCTCGCGAATGAGTCGGAGACATGGGTTCTGGATTGATGCCAAGACGCGAGGCGAGGCCAAAAATAAGGACGCGATGACGTATCTGCGGCGCGCCGTAATCAGCCGCGTTCACGACCTGCACCAAAACCTGATAATCCCCAAGGCGATCGATCTGTAGGAGGCGCTGAAGATGCCCGGCGTAAGTCTCGTTTTCCCGGCGCGTCACGCGCGGATGACGGAGGTGTGACGCGATCCATTCCAAATAGCTCTGGAACTTGGGGCCAGCGAGATTGCGGACGTTCTCGAACAAAAAAGCATCAGGTCGGGTTTCCCGTACCGCGCGAATGGCTTCCGGCCACATGTCGCGATCATCCTCATGGCCGCGCTTCTTGCCGCCGATGCCGAAAGGCTGGCACGGAGGGCCACCAGAAACCACCCTGAGTTTACCCGCGTAGGGTGACCAATCAATGTCTCGGACATCGGTCTCGCCGCTAATCGGCCATTGCGCCACATGTTTGATGCGTCGCCGCTTGTTATGCAGCAGGGTTGCGACAGCCTCGTTATTCCATTCCGCGAGGAGCGCGTGCTCGAAACCGGCATGAGACATGCCGAGAGCGAGGCCGCCACATCCACAGAATAACTCCGCGCTAAGCATTGGTCTCTCCAAGGGCCAATGGGAGAAGGGGGCCGCCGTTTTCCTGCTCAATAAGTCGCTCACATGCTCGCCGCACAAGCCAAGCGGTCGTCATTCCGTACTTGCGCGCGATGCGTGCCATTTCTGCGTGTTGCTGCTTGGTCAGGGTGGCGGTGACCCGATGCGCGTCTTTTCCGTCCTTGCCCATCACATGCTCCGATTCGATCCGCGGCTATCCGCATCTCCTTAATGTCTGGCTTCTCAACGCTCAAATCGCAACCAGAGATTTGAATGATCCCGTTAAAAATTTTATTAGAACATATAGAGAACATGATCAACATTGGAAGTGGGCTCGGCTACGACGCGGCCTATACCGCACTCAAAGTAATTGTTCTGGATATGGACACCAAACGGGATCCCGGTTTCGGTAGATCGCGAATTGCGGCATCGGATCAGAGCGTCGAGAACTCGTCACTCAGGAAGCCGTGCCGAATGTGCGGATTGTTCACCGCGTCGATCACACCGTCGAGCTTCCTCTGCTCTTCCGTGTCTTGCTGATCGACAGTGTCGTTAGACCGGAGCAGGTTCCGTGGGCCAGTCATGGCGCGACTCCTTCTGAGGGATATTCCGCGTATGATGGATGGGTTTGTCTGTAGCCCGCAATGCGCAAGTATTTTTTCGCTTCTGCCCGCCACAGTACGACGACCATCGGATCCTGCTTGCGTCCCGGAAAACACCGGTTCTTCGCTGTCTTCCATGGCAAGGGGAGGGATCAATGGACCAGCCGGGAACACGCATCCAGTGGGGACAGGCTCTGCTGGCCCTGTCCATGATCGTGCTGTCCTGGTGGACGGCGACACAATGGACGGCCTGGGAACTGGCGTTCCAGCCGGAACTCGGCCGACCGTGGTTCTCCATCCTGCACCGCTGGCCGGTCTATGCCCCGCCGCTGTTCTTCTGGTGGTGGTACGAGTTCGACGCCTACGCCCCGGCGGTTTTCGCGCGCGGCGCCTGGATCGCGGGTTCCGGCGGGGTGCTGGCTTTTGCAGCGGCCGTGGCGCTGTCCGTCCATCGCGCCCGTGAGGCCCAGCGGGCCGCGACCTATGGCTCCGCCCGCTGGGCCGAGGACGCGGAAATCCGTGCGGCCGGACTGCTGGGCGAGGATGGTGTGGTGCTGGGCAAATACCGCCGGGCTTATCTCCGGCATGATGGCCCAGAGCATGTCCTGACCTTCGCGCCTACCCGCACCGGCAAGGGTGTGGGTATAGTGATCCCCACACTCCTGACCTGGCCAGGTTCGGCTATTATTCATGACATCAAGGGCGAGAACTGGCAGATTACAGCCGGTTTCCGTAACCGCTTCGGGCGGGTACTGCTGTTCGACCCCACCAATCCGGCGTCCTCGGCCTATAACCCACTGCTGGAGGTCCGGCGCGGGGCGTCGGAAGTTCGTGACGTGCAGAACATCGCCGACATCCTGGTCGATCCCGAAGGCTCGCTGGAACGGCGCAACCATTGGGAGAAAACCTCCCATGCCCTGCTGGTCGGTGCGATCCTTCATGTGCTCTACGCCGAGGACGACAAGACGCTCGCCGGGGTGGCGAAATTCCTCTCCGACCCCAAGCGGTCAATCGAGGCGACCCTGTCCGCCATGATGCGGACATCGCATCTCGGGGAAGCGGGGCCGCACCCCGTCGTGGCGTCCGCCGCGCGGGAACTGCTGAACAAATCGGACAATGAGCGTTCCGGGGTGCTCTCCACCGCCATGTCGTTTCTCGGCCTCTACCGGGATCCGGTGGTGGCCACCGTGACCAGCCGCTGCGAATGGTGGATTGGTGACCTGCTGGAGGGCGACCAGCCCGTCTCCCTGTATTTCGTCATCCCGCCCTCGGACATCAGCCGTACCAAGCCGCTGATCCGCCTGATCCTCAACCAGATCGGGCGGCGGCTGACGGAGGATCTGTCCGGCCGGGCGGGGCGGCGTCGTCTGCTGCTGATGCTCGACGAGTTTCCTGCTCTCGGCAGGCTGGATTTTTTCGAGAGCGCTCTGGCGTTCATGGCGGGCTACGGGATCAAGGCGTTCCTGATTGCGCAATCCCTCAACCAGATCGATAAGGCGTACGGCCAGAACAATAGCATTCTGGACAATTGTCATGTCCGGGTCAGTTTCGCCACCAACGATGAGCGCACCGCGAAACGCGTGTCCGACGGTCTGGGTGTGGCCACCGAGATCCGGTCGCAGAAGAACTATGCCGGGCACCGGCTGTCGCCCTGGCTCGGGCATCTCATGGTCTCGCGTCAGGAGAGCGCGCGGCCCCTGATGACGGTGGGCGAGGTCATGCAGCTTCCGGCGCGGGATGAGGTCGTCATGGTGGCGGGCTGTCCGCCCATCCGGGCACGGAAGGCGCGCTATTTCCGGGATCGCCGTTTTGTCGAGCGCGTCCTGCCGCCGCCCGATCCGGCACAATTGCCACGGCCTGTCCGGCCCGATGACTGGAGTGGACGCCCGTCTCCTGTCACCCCGCCACCGGAGCAAAAGATGTCGTCGGCCGCGCCCGACAATCCTAATGAGGCGGATAGTGATGAATCCCTCGGCACGGGACGGAAATGGTCGCGCGAGTATGATCCGGCGGAGGTGGGCAAGCACAGCCAACGCACAGTTCCCGATCTGTTTGGTGAGGAACCACCACGCGATCCAGAAGCACGGGATCGCGCCGACCTGACGCGGATCGCCCGGAAGGCCGGGCTCGACCGTGGCAATGACCTTGGGCTGTGAGGGCGCAATGAGAACTTCCCCCAAGAAGGCGCGGCTGTCGGTCTATCTGGAACCGAAGCTGCTGGACGCCCTGACAGCCCATGCCGCACGGCGCGATCTGTCCCTGTCCCTGGTGGCGGAGGCCGCCATTGCCTCCTTCCTGTCGCCCGATGCCGATGAGCGGCGGGAAGCAGCGATGAGTCGCAGGCTGGATCGTCTCGACCGGCAGGTCGCCCGTATGGAGCGCGATCTCGGGATCAGCCTTGAGACGCTGGCTCTGTTCATCCGCTACTGGATGACGGTCAGCCCGCCCTTGCCCGAACCGGCCGCCGCAGCGGCGCGGGCGCACGGGGCGGAACGCTACGAAGCGTTCGTAGCGGCACTTGGGCGACGACTCAGTCGGGGGCCACTCTTCCGGCATGAGATCCCGGAGGATGTACCTCCCACATCGGAATCATGAGGTTCGCAGCCAGCAAGTAAAAACCGCATCCGTTACGATCCTGTACGATCGCTGGAAAATGCTGTTGAAAACGGGAGAAAACAGCACTCTCTAATAATCCCCGTCGTCGTCCGAAAAGCCGGATGACCCAAACGGACGGGGATTCCCATGGCGGTTACACCGATTGAAAGTGGTGCCCGACAGCGCGGCATATCCATGCTGCGCACGGCTCTGGGGTCGGCGATCGCGGGGCACCTTGCCGATCCCGCCGTGGTCGAGGTCATGCTCAATCCCGACGGGCGGCTGTGGATCGACCGCCTGTCCGAAGGGCTGTCCGACACCGGTGAAACCATCACACCGGCCGATGCCGAACGCATCGTGCGTCTGGTGGCTCACCATGTCGGGGCCGAAGTGCATGAGGGTGCGCCCCGTGTCTCGGCCGAGTTGCCAACCGGAGAACGGTTCGAGGGACTGCTGCCTCCCGTGGTGACGGCTCCGTGCTTCGCCATCC
>CALFLO010000001.1 GCA_937880175.1 uncultured Gluconobacter sp. | reverse complement strand
ACAACAGGGGGATTAGATTCTTTTCTCTTTCTTAGGGATCGCCACACCCCGCAGAAATCCGGCAGAAAGAGGTTGCATTAGGTCACGGGCTATGTGACCTTTGGATCACGGATTCCGTGACCTAATGACGGGTTCTCCACAGGGAGCAAACCATGGCCCAGATTGTGCGCCTCACCACCAGACAGCAGCGGTCCGGACAGGAGGAAGCCGCACAGGCGGCCGAGCAGCTCTCGCTCCTGTCCGAAGAACTCCTGAAGCATTTGCCCGGAGAGGCGCGTTTAGCCCTTTCCAAGATCACACACGCGCTCCAGAAGGCCGCGCGTCCGGACACCACCGAAGGACTTTGGCCGGGAGGTTTCACCATGTTGAGCCGTATGCAGACAGCCGCAATCTGGGACGCCATCCGCGCCCTGCCGTCCGATGACCGGCCCAATCAGGTCCGCCATGCTTTCGATCTGGTGCTGCTCAATCTCCGGCAGGATACAGGTGAGGTGCTGCTCACCCGTGACCAGCTTGCCGAGGAAATTGACTGCGCCCCTCGTAGCGTCAGCACCATCATGGGAACGCTGGAAAAAATGGGCGTCATCCGCCGCGAACGTCGCAAGATCGAAGGCGTGAGAGGCCCGGGCATGGCCGTGTATTTCATCAACCCGCATGTGGCATGGAATGGTTCACTGGACATCCGCAAGGCACAGGCCGCGGAAACCCGGCCGCCCATGCAACTCGAACTTCTCCATGGAGGGGCATCATGAGCAATGCCCTTTACGACCAAGATTTTTACGCATGGACCAATGAACAGGCCGGACTGCTACGCGCCGGAAAACTATCCGAGGCGGACCTAGAACACATCGCCGAGGAAATTGAGAGTATGGGTAAATCGGAAAAGCGCGAACTCGTCAGCCGCCTGACCGTACTGCTGCTCCACCTGCTCAAATGGGAGTTTCAACCCGTGCGTCGCGGTGCCTCGTGGCGTCTCTCGATTGCCAACACACGCGACGCCCTGACCGACCATCTGGCGGATAATCCAAGCCTGCAAAGCGTCCTTGAAGCCAGCATCGACATGGCTTATCGCCGCGCCCGCCGTGATGGAGCATTGGAAACCGGCTTCCCCGAAAGCACCTTTCCGGCCTTCTGCCCATGGTCTTTTAGCCAAATGATGGACGAAGGTTTCTGGCCAGAGACCTAAATCATTTCACGGCAAGGAAATCAGACAATGAGAAGTCGCGTCTGGGCAACGCTTGTCGCAATCACGGGTATCTTCTGTTTTCCTTGTCAGGCGACACCTATAGAAAACGCTTGGCATACTATTGCGGTCAAAGATAGCGATGCCGCGCTTGCACTAATCGAGACCGATCATCCGGGTGCTGCACGAGAATTGGGTGATACGGCTTTTCAAGCACACCTCGCACTCGCGAAGGCTCACATCGCCGAACGCTTGCCTAAGGTGACCGATTATCCGTCGTACTCGGCCTTGATGGCCGGCCTAGCTGCCGATTTCCAAGACGGACATATCTGGAGCAACGCGATCGTGGGCGCCCAGCGGATCAACTCTTCGGGCATTTTGCTAATCCGTCGAGACGGTCATTGGGTAGTGGGCGTGCAGCAGACGCTCGATGGCGAGCCAGATATCAAAGATTCAGTCCTGCTCGGCTGTGACGACAAGGACGCTGATACCTGGGCTTTTCCGCGCATTGCTCAATTTCGTGGCGATCCCTCGTTAGAAGCGATCCGTGCTAGTGCGGCACTGTGGCTTCTGACCGATGACAGCAATCCCTTTCTCATTCGACCCTCCCGTTGTCGCTTCGCCAAGCCCGGGCTTCAGCCACAGGACGTCGTCCTGCATTGGCATCCAGCTCTAACGGCTAGGGTGCGGACAGCAGTCGAAAAGGTCATGAAACATGGCGACGCCGGGTTAAGCGTAGAGCCTTTTTCAGGCGGCTGGTGGATCGGTTTGGACACCCTCGACGACACTGCTCAAAAAGTCGTTGATCTAGTCCGAAATAATCAAGCAGCCCTTCGCGGCGCTCCGATGGTAGTAATTGATTTACGAGGAAACGGCGGAGGAGACTCCCGATACTCTAATGCTATTGCTCGATCGCTCGTTGGTGACAAAACCTTCACTGCCGCACAGGTGTCGCTTCCCGCATGCTCAGGAGATTTTTGGCGAGTTTCACCAGGTGTACTTGCCGCTATCCAACACAATCTAGAGCGTGCGGAAGCTGACCACGATGCCGCAGGCATAAGCTTTTATCGACCTGTTGTTAACGACATGAAACAGGCTATAGCCGCTCATCGAGAATTCTCTCCTTCGCTGCCAGTCTGCGCCCGCAACACTTTGGCAGTTAACCAAGACAAGGCACCCCAATCATTACCCCCTAGTGAAATGAAAGGAAGACTGGTGCTCATAACCGATCACGACTGCTTCAGCTCCTGTCTGATCGCGGCAAATCTATTTCGCAGACTTGGTGCACTGCATGTTGGTGAAGCGACGGATCGGTCTACCCGCTACATGGAAGTGCGAGAAGAAATTCTTCCGTCAAAACTGCGTGCGTTTTCAACGCTTCAGAAGGTGTCTGTCGGCCTCGGCGATTACGGACCTTACATACCCGAAATTACTTATCCAGGCGCATTCAGCGAAGATGCTACGCTTAAAACTTGGATTGCGGCATTAGCTGATCGACACCATCACGAAGTCAGAAATAATTAAATAGATACTCAAAACCCGATACTCGGCCCCCGATCGCGTGACCGCCTGAACGTCGGTTGCTCGATCTCCTTGGCAAGCTGCTTCTGACGGTCCTTCTCGGCGGCTTTCCGGGTTTCCTCGGCCACCCGGATGTCCTGCTGGCGTCTGATCTCGGCCTGACGCGCCAGCTCCTGCCTTTGGCGCTCGGCCTCCCTCTCCCGCTCCATCCGCTGCCCGATCTTCCGGGCCAGCCCGACTGCCAGCCGTGCCCGCTTCTCAAGGCCGGAAAACAGCTCCTGCGCCTTTTCCATGGCCTTGCGTGCCGTTTCCAGCACCCGGTTCCGCTCACGGATCTCCGCATTCTGCTTCCCGAGATCCGTCACAGGATCTCGGCCGGGGATCT